>NZ_PSVY01000012.1:0-88301 GCF_002932635.1 Rathayibacter sp. AY1D1 | reverse complement strand
GGAGGCGGCGGCCGATGCGCCGAGACGACGGAGGCCGCCGCGCTCGAGCTCGAGTGCGACGGCCTCCGGACCGTCAGGAGCAGGCGCCCGCGCGTCAGGCCAGGCGCAGCAGGCGGCAGCCGTGCGGCTCGAGCTCGAGCTCGACGGCGCCGCCGACGATCGGCAGCTCGGCGCCGCTCCACACGTCGACGGCCGAGGTCGCGCCGGAGCAGCCCAGGTCGGCCAGGTGCGCGGAGTAGGTCCGCGCCGACGAGCCCAGCCAGAACACTCCGCGCCACTGCTCGTCGCCGCGCCACGCCGACCACACCACCAGGTCGCCGTCGCGGACGATCTCGCGGCTGCCGTCGCTGCCGAGGAGCGCGAGGACGTCGCCGTTCGTCAGCAGCGCCAGGGTGTCGGCGGGCGTGTCCGGGAGGTGCCCGCCCATCATCAGCGGCGAGCGGAGCAGGCACCACAGCGTCACGAGCGTCCGCTGCTCCGCGGGCGTGAACCGCGAGAGCCGGTCCTCGCCCACGTGCGCGCGCACGCCGATCCGCCCCAGCGGCAGCATGTCGGCGTCGGCCCAGGCGCCGGGACGCTGGTGCGGTGCCCAGCGCGCCGCCCGCTGGAACTGCTCGTGCAGGTGCGCCCAGTCGTCCCAGAAGTCGTCCGAGATCCGCCACATCTGCGCGGTCGAGCGCAGCAGCTCGAGGTTCTCGAGCGAGAGCTGCTTGCCGGGGGAGAGGCTCAGCACCATCGGACGGCCGGTCGCGTCGATCGCGCGCGAGAGGGCGGCGATCTCCTCCGCCTGGATCGGCGGGTAGAGCACGTCGTCGAGCTTCACGAAGTCGACGCCCCACGAGGCCAACTGCGCCATCACGGAGTCGTAGTACTGCTGCGCGCCGGGCGCGCTCATGTCGACGCCGAAGTTGTCGGGGTTCCACGGGCAGACGTTCCCGCGGTCGGCGATGTCGGCGCAGGTCGCCTCCGCCCCGAGCACCGGCAGGCCGAGCTCGACGGCCCGCCGGGGGATGCCGCGCATCAGGTGCACGCCGAAGCGGAGGCCGAGGGCGTGCACGCGCGCGGCCAGCGCCGTGAACCCGCCCGTCGCCGCGGAGGGGAAGCGTCCGACGGCGGGCTGCGGGCGTCCCCAGTCGTCGAGCACCGGCTCCGACACCTCCTGGTAGTCGCTCGTGCCGGGATCGGGCTCGTACCACTGGATGTCGACGACGACCGTGTCCCAGCCGTGCGGCAGGAGGTGCTCGGCGAGGTACTCGGCGTTCGCGAGCACCTCCTCCTCCGTCACCGAGGCGCCGAAGCAGTCCCAGCTGTTCCAGCCCATCGGCGGGCGGCGGGCGGCCTCCGTGCGCGCGGCGATCACGACAGCTCCAGCGTCACGGTCGCGAAGGAGTGCGGGGGAAGCGTGACGCGCAGTCCTGTCGCCGTGGTCTCGATGCCCTCGAGGGCGACGGGGGTCACCTCGTCGGCGGCGCCGGGCCGGTTGTGCGCGTCGGGGCGGTCGGCGGTGAGGAGGCGGCCGGTCGCGCCGGTCACGGTCCCACCGCGGAAGTCGAGGGAGACCTCGAGCGGCTCCTCCAGGTCGACGTTCGTCAGCGAGACCAGGACGCGGCCGTCCTTCGTGGAGGCGGAGGCGGAGGCGACGGGGATCTCGCGGCCGTCGACCGCGTGCGTCGGGCCGGCGACCGTGGTCGGCAGCACCGTCGCGTCGTGGTGCCCCTTGTTCATCTCGAACACGTGGTACGTCGGCGTGCGGACCATCTCGCCGCCGTCCGGGTCGGTCAGCAGCATCGCCTGCAGCACGTTCACCGTCTGCGCGATGTTCGCCATCGTCAGGCGGTCGGCGAAGCCGTGGAAGACGTCGAAGTGCCAGGCCGCGACCATCGCGTCGCGGATCGTGTTCTGCTGGAAGAGGAAGCCCGGATGGGTCCCCGGCTCCACGTCCCACCAGGTGCCCCACTCGTCGAGCACCATCCCGTACTTCTTCTCGGGGTCGTGGACGTCCATCACCGCGGCGTGCGAGCGGAGCAGCTCCTCGATCCCCTGCGCGGCCACGATTGTGCTCCAGTAGGTGTCGGCGTCGAAGTCGGTCGCGCTGCCCTTCGCGTGCCAGCTGCCGCCGATCGTGTAGTAGTGCACCGAGACCGACTCCCACGGCACGGAGGAGAAGGGATGCCCCTCGATCTCGGGGATCACCTCCATCAGCGTCTGCGTCCAGTGGGTGTCGGCGCCGTCGGCTCCGGCCGCCACGCGGTAGAGCGGAGTGTCGTTGCCGCTCTGCACGAAGGTCCCGAACTGCCGCGCCAGGTCGGCGTAGGCGCCGGCGCGCATGTTGCCGCCGCAGCCCCACGTCTCGTTGCCGAGCCCCCAGAAGCGGACGGTCCACGGCTCCTCCCGGCCGTGGGAGCGGCGCAGGTCGGCCATCGGCGACTTGCCCGCGCCGGTGAGGTACTCGGCCCAGTCCGCCATCTCCTGCACGGTGCCGGAGCCGATGTTGCCCGAGATGTAGGCGTCGGCGCCGAGCAGCTCGCAGAGCGCCATGAACTCGTGGGTGCCGAAGGAGTTGTCCTCCGCGACTCCGCCCCACTGGGTGTTGATCAGGCCGGGACGCTCCTCGCGCGGGCCGATGCCGTTGGTCCAGTGGTAGCGGTCGGCGAAGCAGCCGCCGGGCCAGCGGAGGTTGGGGATGTCGAGGGCGCGGAGGGCCTCGACGACGTCCAGGCGGATCCCGCCCTCGTTCGGGACGGGCGAGTCCTCGCCGACCCAGAAGCCGTCGTAGATGCACCGGCCGAGGTGCTCGGCGAAGTGACCGTAGAGGTGGCGGCTGATGGTGGCGCCGGGGCGGTCGAGGTCGACGGTGACGGTGCTGTTCACGGGGTGCTCCAGAGTGGTGGCGGACGGATCGGCGGCTGCGGTTCCGGCGGCGGCGGTGCCGAGGACGCCGGGGTCGGCGGCGGTGCTCACGCGGTCTCGCGGACGAGCCGCAGGACGATCGCGCGGTCGGCGTGGAAGGTCGGCAGGTCCAGGCCCGCCTCGCCCAGCAGGCTCCCCGAGTAGGCGGGGGCCGGGGCGTCGGAGTCCAGCGGCACCGTCGACTCCAGCCAGTGCGGGCTCTGCCAGGGCGGGCCGAGCGAGCCGGGGCGCGCGGTCTCGATCCGGTAGCGCGCCCGCGGATCCAGGCCCGGGAGGCGGACGCGGCGGCGCGAGTCCGCGGTCAGCGCGGGCGTGACGAGCGTGTACAGCGCCTCCGAGCCGTCCGGCGCGACGACGCCGCGCAGCGACGGCGCGTCGGGGTCGGAGTCGTCGCCCCCGACGACCCGGCCGGTCGCGATCAGGCCGCGGTGCTCGCGGTACGCCGCGATCCAGCCCGCCAGCACGGGCTCCTCCTCCGCGTCCAGCTCGCGGAGGTCCCACTCGATCCCGAAGTGGCCGAGGAAGGCGATCGCGCAGCGGGTGTGCAGGTCGCTGGTGCGACCGGTGACGGAGTTGACCGGCGAGGCGACGTGCGAGCCGAGCATCTCCGGCGGCACGAGCAGCCCGGTCCAGCGCAGCATCCGCGAGCGGTCCAGCGGGTCCTGGTTGTCGGAGGTGTGCACGCGGTCGGTGCGCTCGAGGATCCCCAGGTCGACCCGGCCGCCGCCGGAGGCGCAGCTCTCGATCTCGAGCTCCGGGTGCCGGGCGCGCAGCTCGTCGATCAGCCGGTACAGCGCGAGCGTCTGCTCGTGCACCGCGGCCGTCCCGGTGGCGGGGTGGCCCGCGTCGATCAGGTCGCGGTTGTGGTCCCACTTGAGGTACGCGACGCCGAGGTCGGCGACCAGGCAGTCGAGCACGCCGAGGATGTGCGCGAACGCGTCGGGGTTCGTCAGGTCGAGCACCTGCTGGAAGCGGAACCGCGGCGGCAGCTCCTCGCGGGCCCGCAGGATCCAGTCGGGGTGCGCGCGGGCGAGGTCGGAGTCCTCGTTGATCATCTCGGGCTCGACCCAGAGGCCGAACTCCATGCCCAGGCCGCGGACGTGCTCGGCGAGGGGGAGGAGGCCGTCGGGCCAGGCGACGGGGTCGGGCGTCCAGTCGCCGAGGCCGGCGCGGTCGTCGCTGCGGCCGAGGAACCAGCCGTCGTCGAGCACGTAGCGCTCGACCCCGAGGGCGGCGGCGCGGTCGGCCAGCTCGGCGAGGACGGCGAGGTCCTGGTCGAAGTAGACCGCCTCCCAGACGTTGAGCGTCACCGGGTGCGGCCGGCGCGAGGAGCGGGAGACCCCGCGGAGGTGGGCGTGGAAGCGGGCGGCCGCGGCGTCGAGGCCGTGGCCGAAGCTGCCGGAGATCCAGGGGGAGGAGTAGCTCTCGCCGCTCGCGAGGCGCACCTCGCCGGGCAGGAGCAGCTCGCCGCCGCGGAAGGCGAGCCAGCCGTCGCCGCGCTCCACCGCGTGCTCGTGGTTGCCGCCGATGCCGACGTGGCAGAGCCAGACCCGGCCGTCGGCGGAGTCGAAGCCGGGGGTGCCGACCGCGACGACCGTCGTCGCGTCCAGGCCGGTGCGGCCGCGCCGCGAGGAGCGGGAGTGGGTGCCGGTGACGACGGGGTGGCGCTGGGGGATCTTCTCGGTGCCCCAGCGGCCGGAGAAGTCCAGGATCTCGCGTGCCTCGGTCGGGATCCGGAGGGCGGGGTCGACGCCGATCACCTCGAGGTGCCCGGCGCCGTCGTTGCGGACCGAGACGCGGGTCCTGAGCAGTCCGGCAGGAGAGAGAACGATCTCTAGGATGACCCCGATCCGGGCCTGCGCGTCGTGCGCCTCGACGGTCACGGCGGCGCTGCCGGCCTGCGCGACCGCGCCCTCCGCGAGGGCCTCCCCGTCCACCGAGACGGTGTCCACGGTCAGTCTCGGCGACCAGCCAGCGCCCTCCCGGTGCACCCGGAGACCCGGCAGGCCGGCCCAGCCGAAGGTGTGCTCGGGCAGGATCCCGGGCTCGTAGGGGACGTCGGAGGAGCCCTCGATCCCCGTCCGCACGGGAGTTCTTGCGAAAGCTGCGAGATCGTCGTCGCTCGCGTCGAGTCGCGGACCCCAGTGCAGCAGCACGGGCAGGTCGCCTCCCGACTGAGTGAGGAGGGCGGACACGTCATCGGCGACGAGATGGATCACTCTCGGGGATTGCATGTCCCCATTCCTATCGTCGATCCTGGTCTGAGTACAGCGAGAGATCGATCTCGACCCTCGGTCGGAGGGACCACCGCGCGGATCGACCCGCGCCGATCGACCACCGCTCGCACCGCTCACCCCCACCACCCACCGCCTCGACGAGGAGCACCCATGCCGCTGACCCACCCGGCCCCGCACGAGACCCGCCTGGAGCGCGGGGTGCTCGACGCGCGGCGGCGGCTCAACCGCGACTACCTCCTCTCGCTCACCGACGAGGGGCTGCTGCAGAACTTCCTGATCGAGGCCGGGACTGGCGACCAGGGCTGGCACCTGCACCCCTCGCAGGACTCGCGCGAGGCCCGCGGCCTCGACCGGCACTGGGGCTGGGAGACGCCGGGCTCGCAGCTGCGCGGGCACTTCCTCGGCCACTGGCTCTCCGCCGCGGCCCGCGAGGTCGCGGTCACCGGCGACCCGCTGCTGCGCGTCCGGATCGACTCCGTGCTCGACGGACTCGAGCGCTGCCAGGAGGAGAACGGCGGCGGCTGGATCTGGGCGATCCCGCGCGGCTACCTCGACCGCCTCGCGACCGGCCGCCCCATCTGGGCGCCGCAGTACGCGATGCACAAGCTGCTGATGGGCCTCGTCGACCTGCACCTCGACCTCGGCGACGAGCGGGCGCTGCGGATGGCGCGGGCCGCCACGGTCCCGCTGCTGGAGTGGGTCCGCGGATTCGACGACGCCGCGTTCCAGGAGATCCTCGAGGTCGAGACCGGCGGCATGCTCGAGGTCTGGGCCGACCTCCTCGCGATCACCGGCGACCCCGTCTACACCGAGCTGCTCGGCCGCTACGACCGCCGCTCCCTCTTCGAGGGCCTGCTCGAGGGCCGCGACGTGCTGACCAACATGCACGCCAACACCACGATCCCCGAGGTGCTCGGTGCCGCCCGCGCCTACGAGGTCACCGGCGACGAGCGCTGGCGGAGGATCGTCGAGGCCTACTGGGAGCAGGCGGTCACCCTCCGCGGCACCTTCTGCACGGGCGGTCAGACCTCCGGCGAGATCTGGACGCCGCCCTTCGCGTTCGCCGCTCGCCGCGGCGAGAAGACGCAGGAGCACTGCGTCGTCTACAACATGATCCGGCTGGCCGACGTGCTGCTGCGCTGGACCGGCGACCTCGCCTACGCCGACTACATCGAGCGGAACCTCTGGAACGGCCTCCTCGCCCAGCAGAACCCGCGGACCGGGATGGTCGCCTACTTCCTGCCGCTCGAGGGCGGCGCCCGCAAGGACTGGGGCAGCCCGACCGAGGACTTCTGGTGCTGCCACGGCACGCTGGTGCAGGCGCACACGCGCCACTCCGGGCTCGTCTTCTACCGCCGCGGCGACGCCGAGCTGACGATCGCGCAGCACGTCGACGCGAGCCTGCGCCTGCCGACAGCCGCCGGCGACGCGGCGGTGCGGGTCGAGGTGCTCGACACCGCCGGCTACGTCGGCCCGGACGCCAACGCGGGTGCCGCGGGCGACGTGCACCGCCCCACCGCCTCGCGGATCCGGGTCGAGATCGTCTCGGAGGAGGGGGTCGCGCTGCACGTGCGGCTGCGGGTGCCGGAGTGGACCGTCGGCGAGCCGGGGGTCGCGGGCGACGCCGAGCGCGTCCGGGCGGGCGACGGCGCGCTCCTGATCGAGCACCTCGGCGGCCGCACGAGCGTCGACCTCGCCTTCGGCACCGAGATCCGCGCCGTGCCGATCCCGGACGAGCCGGGCACGGTCGCCTTCGTCGAGGGCCCGATCGTGCTGGCCGGCCTCGTCGACCGCGAGATCGCGCTGCGGGGGCGCCTCGAGGACGCCCCCGCCCTGCTCGCCCCCGACAACGAGCGGCAGTGGACCCAGTGGCTGCGCGGCTACCGCGCCGTCGGCCAGCCCGCCGCCGTCCGCTTCCGGCCTCTGCACGAGGTCGTCGACGAACCCTTCTCGCTCTACTTCCCGGTCTCGGCCGGGAGCTGATGGACAGGATCCCCTCCGTGACCTGCGCTCCGCGCTCATGACCGCCTCCACCGCCTCCACCGCCGTCCGGGCGATGCCCCGCGGCCGCCTCCTGCTGCCGATCTTCGCGATGCTCGTCGGCTTCGGGCCGCTCACCATCGACCTGGTGCTGCCGTTCCTGCCGACGCTGCAGGAGGATCTCGGCGTCTCGGTGGCGACCGCCCAGCTGGTCGTCACCGGCGCCACCTTCGGCTTCGCGGCCGGCCAGCTCATCTCCGGACCGCTCAGCGACGCGGTCGGCCGCAAGTGGCCGCTCGGCGTCTCGGCGGCGCTGCACATCGCGGCGAGCCTCGTCGCGGCGATGACCTCCGACACCGCCGTGCTGCTCTCGGCCCGCTTCGTCCAGGGCGCCGCCTGCACCGCCGCGGGCGTCGTCGTCACCGCCATCGTCCGCGACCTCTACAGCGGCAAGCGGCTCGTCACGATGCTCGCGAACCTCGCCGTGATCGTCTCGGTCTTCCCGATCCTGGTGCCCTCCGTCGGCGCGCAGCTGACCAAGGTGATCGACTGGCGCGGCTCCTTCCTCGCGGTCGCCGCCTGGGGAGCGCTCGCGACCGTGATCGCGCTCCTGGTGCTGCCCGAGACGCTGCCCCGCGAGCGGCGGCACCAGGGCGGGCTCGGCCCGTCGCTGCGCAACTCCTTCGGGATGCTCCGCCGGCCGCGCGTGCTGGCGCTCGCCGCCGCCTCGGCCGCGGGCTGGTCGGTCGGCTTCGCGTATCTCGCGACCGCTCCCTTCCTCTACACGAACGTCTACGCGGTCGGGCCCGACCTGTACGGGCTGCTGTTCCTGGTCACCTCGCTCGTGACGATCGCGGTCGGGCAGACGACGGGACGGGTGATCGTGCCGCGGTTCGGACCCCGGTTCGCGATGTTCGCCTCGGCGATCGTCACGGCGCTCGGCGCCGTCGTGGTCGCGGTGCTCGCGCTCACCGGCACGCAGCCGCTGCTCGTCGTCGTCGGCGCGCTGACGTTCGCGCTGGCCGGCCGCTCGCTCGGCTTCGCCCCGGTGCAGTACCTCTCGCTGCAGGGCCCGTCGAGCGAGGCGGGCAGCGTCACGGCGATCCTCGGCACGGTCAGCTTCACAGCGGCCGGACTGGTGATGCCGGTGATGGGCGCGTGGGCCGAGATCTCGCTGATCCCGTTCGCGATCCTGCTGCTGCTCGCGGGGCTGGTCGAGGGCGGCGTCGCACTGCTGTTCCGGCCGGGCTCGCGGCGCTTCGATCCGGGGGCGCAGCGGCTCGAGGACGAGCCGGCCGGGGCCGCCCGACCGGCCGGCCCCCGCGCGCACGACGAGAAGAGCTGAGATGACCCTCCGGGAAGGAACCACCGTGGAACTGCGCTCCGGCGACTACACCCTCCGCGTCGAGGCGGGCGGCCTCGAGGTGCTCGCGGGCGAGCGCGTCCTCTACGCGAACGACCGGCCGCTGCGCGTCACGGTCAAGACCGTCGCCGCGATCAGCGAGTACTCCGGCGCGCCCTACGACGACGTCTCGCTGTCGGAGGGGGCGATCACCGCGAGCGGGACGATCACCGTCCGCTCCGGGTCGGCCTTCGCCGTCACCGACGTCTGGCGCGTCGCGGGCGACGGCTTCTCCGTGCACCGCGACGTCGAGGTGCTGGCGGCCGGCGGCGACCTCGGCTTCTCCACCGCCGTCTCGCTCGGGCTGACCGGGTCCGACGACCTCCGCGACTACGAGTGCTTCGCCCCCGGCGCCTGGTACCGCGACAACGCCTTCGGGCCCGCCGACGCGATGGGCCGCGACCCCGGCAGCGAGTACTTCTGGCGCACCGAGACGCACTACGCGCTGCCGCTGTTCGCCGCGCAGAGCCTCGCGACCGGCGAGACCGTGGCGCTCTCGCGCTGGGCGGCCGACGCGACGCTGCCGCGCCTGGACGTGGTCCGCTCGGAGAACTTCACCGACCCGGAGTGCACCGTCGGCTCGATCGGCCTGAGCCGCCCGCAGGGCACGACGCTGAACTACCTCTACTACGGCTTCGGCGTGCGGACCCCGCTCGACGTGCCGCCCGCGGGCCTGTCGATCGACTACGTCCACCCGGGCGCCGACGGCGAGCGCCCGATCGACAACCCCTACTCCGGCCTCGACTACGACGCCGCCCCGAAGGCCCTGCAGCGGGTGAACCACCCGGTCGAGGTCGGCTTCCGCCAGCGCTACGCCGTCGCGGTCGACCTCGGTCGGTACGACGACTTCGCGACGATGATGCGCGCCACCTGGCGCAGCACCTACGCCCGGCTCCGCGACGACCTGTTCGAGGTCGACAACGAGCGGCACTTCCACCACGGCATGGCGATCCTCCAGCGCCTCACCCGCCGCTACGGCGACTCCTGGGGCCTGCCGTTCGCCTGCCAGCTGCCGGACCTCGACGTCTCGAGCGTCTCCTTCCAGTTCGGCTTCGTCGGGCAGCAGCCCGGCATCGGCTACCAGCTGCTGCGCTACGGCGACCGCGAGGGCGTGCCGGAGGCGTTCGAGCAGGGCGTCGGCATCGTCGACTTCTGGGCGCGGACCGCGCTGCCCGAGTCGGGCCCGCCGCGGATGTGCTTCAACCCCTCGCTCGGCGGCTTCGAGCCGTACCCGCACTACCTGCGGATGCTCGCCGACGGCGTCGAGGCGATCCTCGACGCCTACCTGCACCTGCGCGACCTCGGCGACGAGCGCCCGCTCTGGCTCGAGTTCTGCCGGCGGACCGCCGACTGGCTGCTCGAGGTGCAGGACGCCGACGGCAGCTTCCACCGCGCCTACAACGCCGACGGCTCGGTGCGGATGGACTCGCGCTCGAACACCCCGAGCGTGATCCGCTTCCTCGTGCAGCTGCACCTCGTGACGGGGGAGGGGCGCTACCGCGCGTCCGCGGTGCGCGCCGGCGAGTGGTCGTTCGCGAACATCCACCGCACGCTGGAGTACCGCGGCGGCACCTGCGACAACGCCGAGATCCAGGACAAGGAGGCGGGCATCTACGGGCTGTTCGGCTTCCTCGCGCTGTACGACCTGACGGAGGAGCCGCGCTGGCTGGAGGGCGCCGTCCGCGCCGCCGACTACACGGAGACCTGGACCTACGCGTGGTCCTTCCCGGTCCGCGCGCCCTGGGCGCATCCCTTCAACCGGTACTCGATCAGCGGACAGAGCATCATCACCCTCGGCGGCGGCGCCGACGTCTACATGGCGGCCTGCTCGTACAGCTACTACCGACTGCACCTGATCACGGGCGACGAGCACTACCTCGATTTCGCCGAGTTCCTGCACCGCAACACCCGCCAGTCGACCGACGTCGACGGCAGCATCGGCTACGCGATGCCCGGCCTCGGCCACGAGAGCGGCGACTTCGCGACCCAGACCCTGCGCAGCCACCACCACTGGCTGCCCTGGTGCACCTTCGTCGAGGTCGACCCGGCCTCGCGCCTGCGCGACACCTTCGGCGTCTACGAGATCGCCGACGCGCAGCGCCTGCCCGCCGCCGAGCGGGCGGCCCGCAACCGCGTCTACGACCGCTACGGGCACTCGCGGAGCTGACCCGACCCACCGCATCCGGCGCGCGTCTCGTTCTCACGTCGACGCGGCCACACGGCGGGTCCGGCGGCCAGCGGGGACGACACCCGGTGCGCTGCTCCGCCTCCGTCGGCGGAGCGGAGCTCGTTACGCGTGCAGCACCCGCACCCTCCGCAGCGCCCTCAGCCGCGCCACTCCACGTCGACGCGCACCGCCTCCGCACCGAGCTCCAGCCCGCCCGACACCTCGCGCCCGTCGACGCGCAGCACCGCGTCGCGCAGCGTGCGCACCCGCGTCCCGCCCGCCGGTGCCAGCCACTCCGCGCTCGGCACCCGCCGCACCCGCAGCGACGCCCGCCCCGGCGACCACTCCAGCCGGTCCACGACCACCCCGCCGCGCGCGCGCAGCCCCGTCACGGCACCCCGCGCCCACGCGGACGGCAGTGCCGGCAGCACCGTCAGCGTCTCGTCATCCGATCCCAGCAGCATCGCCGCCACGAGCCCCGGCAGTCCGCCGCTGGCGTCGAGGTTGAAGATCCGCCCCGCGTCGTGCCGGGTCGTCAGCGTCGGTGACCAGTGCTCGACCGCGAGCCACTCCGCGCAGGTCAGCGCCGCCTCCCCGTCACCCAGCGCCGCCGCCGCGACGCCCACCTGCACCAGCCCGAACGCCATCTCCATCCGCCCGGGAGGAGCGGTCGGCGCCTCGGCCCGCCACGCGATCTTCGCCGCCACCGTCGCCGCCGCGGCGGCCCGCAGCCGCACCGCGGAGGCGCCGGGGCCCTCGAAGGCCGCGTCGCCCGCGTACCAGAGCGGGTACAGCTGCGACGCGTGCCGGTGCGCGATCTCCTCCGCGAACCGCGGGTCGATCCACTCCGCCAGCGTGCCGTCCTCGGCGACCCGGTACTCCGGCAGCTCCGCCACCACCCGCGCCCAGCGCTCGTCGAGCGAGTCGTCGCCGCGGGCCCGGCCGAGCAGCGCCGTCGCCCGCGCGGCGTCCCGCAGCACGGCGACGTCGATCGTCGCATCGACCGCTATCGGCGAGCGCGCACCACCCGGTGTGTTCTCGGGGGAGTAGGAGGGGACGATCCGGCGCACCCCGTCGACCACGGTCGTCCCGGTCTCGGCGAAGCGCAGCACGCCCTCGGCCAGCTCCCACAGCCGGTCGTCGACGATGCCGCGGTCTCCCGTGGCCGCGACGGCGTCGGCGGCCAGGCGCAGCACCCAGCCGCCGCAGCCCGTCCAGAAGAGGTGCGGGTAGCTCGCCGCGAAGTGGTCGGCGCGGCCGTGGGTCGACATCCGCGACGGCAGGAGCATCCCCTCCGCCCCGTAGACGAGGCGCGCGTTCTCGCGGTAGTCGTCGAGGTGCGGGAGCACCAGCTCCAGGATCGACAGCGCCAGCTCGGGCGTGCCGGTCGGGATCATCCCCGCCATCGCGCCGTTCTGCACGTTGCCGTTCAGCGTGTAGTCGGCCGACCAGGCCGGCCGCCAGGTGCCCTGCCAGACGCCCTGCAGCGTCGGCGGCAGCTCGCCGGTCGACGCGACGATGTTGGCCCGGCCGCTCAGCCAGGCCAGCTCGACCACGCGGCGACGGGCGCCCGCGTCGCCGGAGCGGGCGGCGTCCCACAGGTCCTCGGTCAGCTCGGCGTCGGAGGCGCCGTCGAGATCCAGCACGGAGGCGCCGACCAGCCGGCCGTGCCCCTCGCGCTGGGCGTCGCGCAGCTCCTCCCAGGAGAGGTCGGCGGAGGCGTCGGGAGCCGCGCCGATCGCGACGTCCAGCCGGAGCACGCGGGCGACCCCCGCGGAGATCTCCACGTCCAAGACGGCGGCGCCCCCGGCCACGCGCCACGTCGCTCCGCTCGTCGCCCGCGTCACGGCGCGGATCGCGGTCGGGCCCTCGCCCGCCTCGGCCGTGAGCACCGCGGAGGCGCCGCCCTCGACGTGCGACGAGACCACGGCCGAGGCGTCGGGCACGCCGGTGTCGAAGGAGGTCGCCTCGCCGGCCCCGAGCGCGAGCTCGACGGTGACGACGGTGTCCGCGGAGGACTCCAGAGCCAGCCGGACGCCCTCGCCGCCGTGCGGGGCGAGCAGGCGCACGGCGTGGCGGCCGCCGTCCTCGTCGGTCCACTCCACCGCGGCCTCGCCGCCGAGCGGATCGATCAGGCGGACCGCGGAGGCGACGCCGCCAGGGGTGCGCAGCGTGACGGTCGCGCAGAGGCCGAGCGGGTCGGTCCAGATCAGGCCGCCGTCGTAGCCGCTGTCGCGGGCGGCGCGGGCGAGCAGGGCGGTGGCGGTGTCGGAGTCGCCGGCCAGCAGGGCGCCGCGCAGCTCGTCGCGGACGCCGGCGAGGTCGGGCGCGTCCGGGCGCGGATTGACGGGGAGGAACCAGCGCTCGTGGGCGAGCGGGACGGTCAGGGAGTCGGCCGGGCCGTGCACCACGGCGCCGACGCGGCCGCTGCCGACGATCAGGCCCTCCTCCCAGGTCGGGGCCGCAGTGGCGGTGACGAGGGTGGGCGTGCGCGACAGTGCGCCGGCGATCGGGGCGATGATCGGTTCCTTTCGGGCTCGCGGGAGTGCCTGATATGTTGCGTGAACCCTCAAATTACCTCTCCCGGTGCGACGGCGCGCGGGAGTCGAGAGTTAGGAATCCGCGATGACGCGACCGATCACCCTCTTCACCGGCCAGTGGGCGGACCTCCCCTTCGAGGAGGTGGCGCGCCTCGCGGGGGAGTGGGGCTACGACGGCCTCGAGATCGCCTGCTGGGGCGACCACATCGACGTGGCGCGCTGGGACGACGCGGAGTACGTGCAGAGCCGGAAGGACATCCTCGAGCGCAACGGCCTCCAGGTGTTCGCGATCTCGAACCACCTCACCGGCCAGGCGGTCTGCGACGACCCGATCGACGAGCGCCACCGCGACATCCTCAGCGACCGCGTCTGGGGCGACGGCGACCCCGAGGGCGTCCGGCAGCGCGCCGCCCAGGACCTCAAGGACACCGCCCGCTTCGCCGCCGCGCTCGGCGTGACGCAGGTCAACGGCTTCTCCGGCTCGTCGATCTGGAAGGGCGTGGCCATGTTCCCGCCCGCCTCCGACGAGTGGATCGCCGCCGGCTACCAGGACTTCGCCGACCGCTGGAACCCGATCCTCGACGTCTTCGAGGAGGTCGGCGTCCGCTACGCGCTCGAGGTGCACCCGAGCGAGATCGCCTACGACTACTGGACCGCCAAGCGCACCCTCGAGGCGATCGGCCACCGCGCCTCGTTCGGCTTCAACTTCGACCCGTCGCACTTCGTCTGGCAGCAGCTCGACAGCGTCGCGTTCGTGCTCGACTTCGCCGACCACATCTTCCACGTTCACGTGAAGGAGTCGGTCACCAACCTCGACGGCCGCAACGGCGTCCTCGGCTCGCACCTGCCGTGGGCGAACCCGCGCCGCGGGTGGACCTTCGTCTCGACCGGGCACGGCGCCGTCCCGTGGGAGCCGGTGTTCCGCGCGCTCAACGCGATCGGCTACACCGGCCCGACCAGCGTCGAGTGGGAGGACGCCGGCATGGACCGCCTCGACGGCGCCCCCGAGGCCCTGGCCTTCGTGCGGAAGCTCAACGCGATCACGCCGCCGGCCGACGCCTTCGACGCGGCGTTCTCGACCTCGCGCGACTGACCGTCCGCCGCACGCCTGCATCCCGGAGGCCGGAAGGACCGACTGCCCGCGAGGGCCGTCCGGGCCTCCCGGCCTCCGTCGTGCTGCGAGCGCGTCCGCAACCGGGGCCGGGACGCTGCAGCGGGCGCCGAACGGGCCGGAGCGGGCGATCCGCCCTCGATCGCCGACGCGATCCAGGTCGGTTTCGGCGGCGGGCCCCCCGCCCCGACCCGGCGGCTCGCCGGGAACGACGGACGGCCGGCCCCCCGCGGGGAGCCGGCCGTCCGGCCTCGCAGGATCTACAGGCCCTGGGACAGGCGGTAGTACGCCGCGTTCGAGCGGATGTCGGACTCGAAGCCGCGGAGGGTGGTCGACTCGTCGATCACCAGGAGCTCGACGCCGGCGATGCGGGCGAAGTCCTCCCACGCCTCCAGGCCGATCTGCGTCGTCATCACCGTGTGGTGCGCGGCACCGGCGGTGATCCAGGCGGCGGCGCTGGTGCCGAAGTCCGGAGCGGGCTGCCAGACGGCGCGGCCGACGGGCAGGTGCGGAAGCGTCTGGGGCGGCTCGACGTTCCGGACCTTGTTCGCGACCAGGCGGAAGCGCTCACGCACGTCGCTCAGCGCGACCACGACCGCGTCGCCGGCGTCGGCGGTGAAGACCAGGCGCACCGGGTCCTCGCGGCCGCCGATGCCCAGCGGGTGGATCTCGAGCGAGGCGCGCTTCGACGACAGGGACGGCGACACCTCGAGCATGTGCGCGCCGAGGATGAGCTCCTCGCCGGGCGTCATGTCGTAGGTGTAGTCCTCCATCAGGCTGGTGCCGCCGGGGAGGCCGGCGCCCATGACGGCGGCGATGCGGATGAGGACGGCCGTCTTCCAGTCGCCCTCTCCGCCGAAGCCGTAGCCGTCGGCCATGAGGCGCTGCACGGCGAGTCCGGGGAGCTGGCGGAGTCCGCCGAGGTCCTCGAAGCTGTCGGTGAACGCCTCGAAGCCGCCCTCCTCCAGGAACGAGCGCAGGCCGATCTCGACCGCGGCGCCGTAGCGGAGCGACTCGTGGCGCTCGCCGCCGGGGAGCAGCTCGGGGACCACGTCGTAGCTCTCGACGTACTCCGCGACGAGGGCGTCGATCTGCTCGGAGGTGGCGGCGTCGACGCGCTCGACGAGCTCGTTCACTCCCCAGGTGTTGACGCTGACGCCGAGGCGGATCTCGGCCTCGGTCTTGTCGCCCTCGGTGACGGCGACGTTGCGCATATTGTCGCCGAAGCGGGCGACCTTCATGCTCTGCGAGGCGGACCAGCCGGCGGCCGCGCGCGACCAGGTGCCGATGGCCTCGGTGACGCGGGCGTCGCTCGCGTGGCCGACGACCGTCTTCCGGGGCACGCTCATCCGGCTGAGGATGTAGCCGTGCTCGCGGTCGCCGTGCGCGGCCTGGTTGAGGTTCATGAAGTCGAAGTCGATGTCCTGCCACGGCAGGGCGACGTTCGCCTGGGTGTGGAAGTGCAGCAGCGGCTTGGCGAGCGCGTCGAAGCCGTGGATCCACATCTTCGAGGGGCTGAAGGTGTGCATCCAGGTGATGACGCCGACGACGGAGTCGTCGGAGTTCGCCTCGATCATGGTGCGGCGGATGGCGTCGGAGCTCTTCAGCACCGGCTTCCACTCGACGGTCACGGGGATCGCGCCCGCCTCGTTCAGCTGCGCGACGACGGCCTGCGACTGCTCGGCGACCTGGCGGAGGGTGTCCTCGCCGTAGAGGTCCTGGCTGCCGGTCAGGAACCAGACGGTGCGGGTGGCGAGGTCGGGGATGATGCTCTGGTACACGCTCATGCGATGGCTCCGGTGGGGTTCTGTCCGTAGACGTTCTGGTAGCGGTCGAACAGGGCGTCGATCGACTCCTGCGGGATGGGGACGAGCTCGCCGCCCTGGCGCGCGAGGTGCACGGTGCGGGCGACGTCCTCGGCCATGACGGCCGCCTTGACGGCGTCCTTCGCGTCCTTGCCGATGGTGAAGACGCCGTGGTTCTGCATCAGGACCGCGCGCGAGCGGTGGCCGCTGAGGGTCGCGACGATGCCGCGGCCGATGGAGTCGTCGCCGATGATCGCGAACGGGCCGATGGGGATCTCCCCGCCGAACTCGTCGGCCATCGCGGTGATGACGCAGGGGATCGACTCGGCGCGGGCCGCCCACGCGGTCGCATAGGTGGAGTGCGTGTGCACGACTCCGCCGACCTCGGGCATCTCGCGGTACACGTAGGCGTGCGCCGCGGTGTCGCTGGAGGGGCTGCGGTCGCTGCCGGGGGTGCCGGGGACGACGTTCCCGTCGAGGTCGCAGAGGATCATGTTCTCGGGCGCGAGGTCGTCGTAGGAGACGCCGCTGGGCTTGATCACGAAGAGGTCGGCGCCGGGCACGCGGCCCGAGATGTTGCCGCCGGTCCAGATGACGAGGCCGTAGCGGACGAGCTCGGAGTGCAGCCGCGCGACGTCCTCGCGGACGCGGGCGATCGCCTCCTCGACGGCGGGGGTCTGGGTGGTCATGCGGTGGCTCCCTGGTTCTGCGGGTCGGTGAGGGTCTCGACGGCGGTCTGCTCGACGGCGAGGCCGGCGCGGTAGCGCTCGAGGTAGGCGGAGAAGCCGGCGACGTCGTCCGCGTCGGGGGCGACGGTCTCGAAGCCGGAGTCGCCGAAGACCTGATCGGTGAGGTACGCGTCGAGCGCGACTCCGCTCTGCAGGCGGTAGGCGGCGAGCACCGCCATGCCCCACGGGCCGCCCTCGGAGGCGGTCGCGGCGACCGAGACGGGGGCGTCGAGCGCGCCGGCGAGGAAGCGCTGGGCGACCCCGGCGGTGCGGAACATGCCTCCGTGCGCGAACATCTCGTCGATCCGGACGCCCTCGCCCGCGAGGACGCGCATGCCCAGAGCCAGCGTGCCGAACACGCCGTAGAGCTGCGCGCGCATGAAGTTGGCGAGCGTGAGGCGCGAGTCGGGGGTGCGCACGACGAGCGGGCGGCCCTCGACGAGCCCGGCGATCGGCTCGCCCGCGAGGTGGTTGTAGGCGAGCAGTCCGCCCGCGTCCGCCTCGCCCTCGAGCGCCTCGGCGAAGAGGGTGCCGTAGACGGCGTCGCTGTCGGAGGGTCCGCCGGACGCGGCGGCGAACCGCGAGAACAGGCCGACCCAGCCGGCGAGCTCGCTGGCTCCGTTGTTGCAGTGGACCATCGCGACGAGGTCGCCGGCGGGGGTCGCGACGAGGTCGAGCTCGTGGTGCACGCTCTCCAGCGGGCCCTCGAGGACGACCATGGCGAAGATGCTGGTGCCGGCGCTGACGTTGCCGGTGCGCGGGGCGACGGAGTTGGTCGCCACCATGCCGGTGCCGGCGTCGCCCTCGGGCGGGCAGGCGGGGGCGCCGGGCCGGAGGGCGCCGGTGGGGTCGAGCAGGAGCGCGCCCTCGGCGGTGAGCGAGCCGGCGTCGGCGCCCGCGGGGAGCACGGCGGGCAGCAGCTCGCGCAGGGGCTTCACGGCGCCGGCCGCGCGCTCGTCGTAGAGGTCGACGACGCGCTGGTCGTAGTCGCGGGTCGCCGGGTCGGTCGGGACCATGCCGGAGGCGTCGCCGACTCCGAGGACCTTCTCGCCGGTGAGGCGCCAGTGCACGTATCCGGCGAGGGTGGTGAGGAAGTCGATCCGCTCGACGTGCGGCTCGGAGTCGAGGACCGCCTGGTGCAGGTGCGCGAGCGACCAGCGCAGCGGGATGTTGGCGCCGAACAGCTCGGTGAGCTCGGCCGACGCGGGGCCTGTGCTGGTGTTGCGCCAGGTGCGGAAGGGGACGAGCAGCCCGCCGTCCGCATCGAAGGGGAGGTAGCCGTGCATCATCGCCGAGACGCCGAGCGCCCCGACGGAGGAGAGCTGCACGCCGTGGCGCGACGAGGCGTCGGCGACGAGGTCCGCGTAGGCGGCCTGGAGGCCCGCGTGGACGGCGTCGAGGGAGTAGGTCCAGCGGCGGTCGACGAACTGGTTCTCCCACTCGTGGCTGCCGACGGCCAGGACCACGGACGGGTCGGCCGCGTCGACCAGGCACGCCTTGATCCGGGTGGAGCCGAGCTCGATGCCGAGGGCGGTGGCGCCGCTCGTGATCACGTCGGCGGGGGTGGGCCTACGCTGGTCCATCATGCTCCTCGCTCGGGCGATGTGACCGTTCACAAAGCCCCGGGTCAGCGTAGGCGAAACGGCTCGGGGTCGGCAAGCGAGGGGCCGCCCGACGGGGTCCGACTGCTCCTCCTCCGCCGCAAGCCCCTTCCGCCGGGGCCGCCCGCTTGGTCGCATGAGGCATGCGTGAGATCAGACTCGTCAGACTCGTCACCCGCCTCGAGAACGCCGCCGCCCTCGATCCGCTCGTCGGCCGGGTGAAGCGGGCCGTGAACGCGGTGGTCCGGCCGCAGCCGGTGCGGGACGTGCTGCACGGCGTCCCGGTCGGCCACCCCGTCCATCCGCTGCTCGTCCTCGTGCCCACCGGCGCCTGGGTGTCGGCGGCGGTGCTCGACCTGCTGCCGGGGAACCAGCGCGCGGCGAGGACCCTCGTCGGCGTCGGCGTGATTAGCGTCCTGCCGACCGCCGCCTCCGGCTTCACCGACTGGTCGGAGCTGCACGAGCAGCAGACCCGCGTCGGGCTGGTGCACTCGGCGGCCAACGTGGTCGCGACGGGCCTCTACGCCGCGTCGTGGGTGCAGCGCCGCCGCGGGCGCACCACGAGCGGGAAGGTGCTCGGGATGCTCGGGCTCGCCGTCGTCTCGGGCGGCGGCTACCTGGGCGGCCACCTCAGCTACCGGCAGGCGGCGGGGGCCAACCACGCGGAGGACGTGCCGCACCGCTTCCCCTCGGGCTGGCAGGAGCTCGGCGCCCTGGCGGACCTGCCGGAGCGCACGCCGGTGAGGAGGGAGGTCGCGGGCCTCCCCCTGCTCGCCTTCCGGCGGGGCGAGCGGATCGACGTGCTCTCGAACGTCTGCAGCCACCTCTCGGGCCCGCTCGACGAGGGCGAGGTCTCGGCGGACGGCTCGGGGGAGGCGTGCGTCGCCTGCCCGTGGCACGGCAGCGCCTTCTCGCTCGAGACCGGCGAGGTGCTGCGGGGGCCGGCCACCTCGCCGCAGCCGCGGTTCCAGACTCGGGTGCGCGAGGGGCGCGTGGAGGTGCTGCTGCCGCACGCGGGGTGAGGCGGGGGCCGGTGCTGCTCAGGCCTGAGTCGTCGACGCCCGCTCCACCAGCACCGGCGGCACCGGGCGGTCGACGGCGGGCTCCTCGCCGCGCAGCTCCGCGAGCACGACGCCGATCGTGCGGCGGCCGACCTCCGCGAAGTCCTGGCGGATGGTGGTCAGCGGCGGCTGGTAGTGCGCCGCCTCGGGGACGTCGTCGAAGCCGACGACGCTGAGGTCCTCGGGCACGCGCAGTCCCCGCTCGGTGCAGGCGTGCAGGAGTCCGAGGGCCATCTGGTCGTTGCCGGCGAACACCGCGGTCGGCCGGGGCGAGGAGTCGAGGAGGCGGAGGCCGGCGCGGTAGCCGGACTCGGCGCTCCAGTCGCCCTCCACGACGGCGACGGGGTCGAGGCCGGCCGCGCTCATCCCGGCGCCGAAGCCCTCGAGCCGCGCCTGCGCATCCACCCAGTGCTGCGGACCGGCGAGGTGCGCGATGCGGGTGTGGCCGAGGCCGACGAGGTGCTCGGTCGCCAGTCGCGCTCCGGCCGCCTGGTCGACGAGGAGCAGGGAGTCGGCGCCGCGGTCCGTCGCGCCGAGCGTCACCGACGGGACGCCGATCGCGAGGCTCTCGATCGCCTCCAGCGCGCGCTCCTGCGGGGCGAGGACCACGATCGCCTCCACCGACTCCCGCTGCAGGTGGGCGAGACCGTCGGCCAGCGACTCCGCGTCCGGCGCCGCGTTCACGACCGGGACCCGGTAGCCCGCGTCGCGCGCCGCCTGCTCGATCGCGGCCATCGCGGTGGCGGTGCCGTAGAAGCTGTGGCTCTCGGCGGCGAGGATCCCGATCAGGCCGGAGCGGCTCGTCGCCAGGGCGCGGGCGGCGGCGCTGGGGCGGAAGCCGAGGTCCTCGATCGCGGCGAGCACGCGCTCCCGGGTGCGCGGCCGCAGCTGGGGGCTGTCGTTGAGCACCCGCGAGACCGTCTGGTACGACACTCCGGCCCGCACCGCGACGTCGCGGATGGTCGGCGCGCGGTCGAGGGGCATGGCCACACCGTAGCGGTGCGTGCGCCCCCGCCCCCTCCCGCGAGACGCCTCCCGGGTGCGGGTTCGTCGGCGGGTCGCGTACCGGAGTGGCGTGCCGCGGGCGCGGGTCAGGGGCCGCCGAGCCAGTGGTCGATGCGGTGGTGGTCGGGGGTGAAGCCGTGGTCGACGCCCCAGAGGACGGCCTGCGTGCGGCTGGTCGCGCCGATCTTGCCGTAGACGCTGCGGATGTAGGACTTCACCGTGTTGGGGCTGAGGTAGGTGAGGGCGGCGACGTCGGCGTTGCTCTTGCCCTGAGTGATGAGCGCGAGGATCTCCGACTCCCGGTCGGTGATGCCCTCGTGGCGGCCCGGCCAGTCGAGGCCCGGTGCGCTGCCCGCCCGCCGCGGAGGATCGCTGACGACGACCTCGCCCGCCGCCACCCGCTCGAGCGCGGCCACCAGCTCCCGCGCCGGCAGGGTCTTGGAGAGGTAGCCGTGGACGCCCTGCTCGAGGGCGTCCGCGATGAGCGTCGGCACGAAGTTCCAGGTGTAGACGACCACGTGCTCGGCCCGCTCGTTGCGCACCAGCTCCGCGATCTCGTGGTGGTCCGACTCCGGCTGGGCGAACGAGTCGTAGAGGACGACGTCGATCCGGTCGGAGAGTGAGGCGTTCGCGTCGATCTCGGCGACGACCACCCGGTCGCGGTAGTGGTCGAACATGTGCGCGAGGCCCGTGAGGACGACGTCGTAGTCGTCGACGAGCGCGACGGTGAGGGGCGCACGGCGGGTCATGGTCGGACGCTACCGCACGGCTCGTCGATGCGAGCACACCCCCAGGGGTGTACCGCCGCCTCCTCCGGGGTGGTTGCGTAGCCACCGGTCCCGCAACCGCGGAACCGACCAGCGGGCCCCCGCCCGCACAACGGAAGGACGACCGCCATGCTCGGTCTCATCATCAGCCTCATCGTCGTCGGACTCATCGCAGGAGCGCTGGCCCGGCTCATCGTCCCCGGGAAGCAGAGCATCAGCATCGGCATGACCATCGTGCTCGGCATCGTCGGCTCGTTCGTCGGCGGCTTCCTCGGGTTCCTGATCTTCCAGCACGACCCGATGGACGGCTTCTTCCAGCCCGCCGGCATCATCGGCTCGATCATCGGAGCGATCATCGTCCTGCTCGTCTACACCCGCTTCGCCGGCCGCTCCGCCGCGCGCCGCTGACCCGCAGCGCACGGCGACAGCGAGGTCGCTGCCGACCCGCGCTCCGCGGGCGTGCAGGCACCACGCTGACCGGCGGCCCCGGCCCGGCTCCCTCCACGGGCCGGGCCGTCGTGCTGTGCGTGGGGTGCCCGGGCGTCGTCCGCGGTCTCCGACGCTGCGTCCGGGGGTGCCGACGCTCCGTCCGCGGAGCCCGCGCCGCGTCCTCCGACCTCCGCGGATCGGCGGCGGAGTCCGCGGCTGACGCGTCGGTGGCTGCCGAGTCCGTCGCCGCAGAGTCCGCAGCCGCGCAGTCCGTCACCGCCCAGCCGCTGCGCACCGGGGTGCGCGATGCTCGGGCGATGCCGCTCGTCGTCCCCGATGCCCTCGTCCCGCTCGCGCTCCGGCTCGCCCGCGCGAACCGCACCTTCGTCAGCGCGGAGGGAGCCCGTCGCCGCATCCGGGAGCGCGCGCTCCGTCCCGCCTCCTACGGACCGCCGCCCCGCCTCCGGCCCGGCGTGCGCGTCGACGTGGAGCAGGTCGGCTCCTGGCCGGTCTACACGATCCGCCCGCGGGTGATCCGCGGCGGCGTCGTCTACGTCCACGGCGGCGGCTGGGTGAACGAGATCGCGCCCCAGCACTGGTGGCTCGCCGCCCGCATCGCCGACGAGGCCTCCGTCGCGGTGACCCTCCCGATCTACCCGCTCGTGCCCTTCGGCACGGCGCTCGAGGCGCGCGACGGCGTCCGAGGCCTGGTGCTGCGAAGTCTGGAACGGCACGGCGCGACCTGCCTCGCCGGCGACTCGGCGGGCGGCCAGATCGCCCTCTCGACGGCTCTCGCCCTGCGCGACGACGGGGTGGTCCTGCCGCGCACCACCCTCGTCTCGCCCGCGCTCGACCTCTCCTGGAGCAACCCGCGGATCCCCGAGGTGCAGCCGACCGATCCCTGGCTCGGCACCCCGGGCGGTCGCGTCCTCGCCGAGAGCTGGCGCGGCGCCCTCGACCTGCTCGATCCCGTGGTCAGCCCGCTGTTCGGCGACCTGGCGGGCCTCGGCCCCCTCACCGTCTTCACCGGCACGCGGGACGTCCTCAATCCGGACGCCCACGTGCTGGCCGAGCGGGCGGCGGCCGCCGCGGTCCCGTTCGAGCTCCACGAGGCCGTCGGGCAGGTCCACGTGTACCCGCTCGTGCCCACGCGGGCCGGCCGCGAGGCGCAGCACGACCTTGTCGAGGGGCTCCGCGCGGCGGTCTGACCACCGGCCGGCCCAGGCGTCCGGCAGGCTCCTCTCAGTCCGTCTTCCGGACGGCGGACGGCGCCTCCGCCCGCTCGTCCACGACGTCGAGGCGAGCCAGCGCGTTCGCCGTCCCCCGGCGGCCCCGCGTCGCGACCAGGCCGATCAGCGCGGCCGCCGCGAGGACGAAGGCGAGCAGCGACCAGAACCCGCCCTCGACGGCGAGGAGGGTCGACCAGCCGCCCGATCCCGCCGCCCAGCGCACGAGCCGCTGCCAGAGGAACGGTCGCGGCTCGGGACGCAGGCGCACCACCGTCTCGCCGAGGGTCCGCCCGGACCGCAGCACGATCACCAGCTGGAGCAGCGGAGCGACGAACGGCAGGGCGCCGAGAACCACGTCCCCGGGGCTCGAGCGCGTGTCCACCCCCGCGAGCACGAGGCCGACCCCGGTGATCGAGACGAGCGCGCCCGTGATGAGGCTCAGCGCGAGCACGTCGCAGAACATGCCGAACGCGCGGCGGCGGATCGTGACCGGGCGGGCCCGCTCCGGCACCGCGCCCTCGGTCCGGCGGGTGAAGACGACGAGCACAGGGGAGAGGAGGGTGCCGAGCAGGGCGCCGGCCGTGTTGGCCAGCAGGTCGTCGACGTCGAAGAGCCGGTAGGCGCACGGGTAGAGGAACCAGTCGCCCGTGAGCTGCGTGACCTCGATGAGGAGCGAGACGGCGAAGCCGACGGCGGTGCCGCCGACCATCCCGGCGACGAGGCGCCCGCGCAGAGCGAGGTGGCGGACGAGCATCCCGAGGGGGACGAAGAAGACCACGTTCAGGAGCACCTGCGCGGACGCGGGGTTCGTCAGCAGCGCGCGGGGCCCGTCGATCCCGCCCTCCTTCGCGATGTCGCCGACGAAGGCGAACAGGCGCAGCTGCGGACCCGATCCGGTGCGGCAGGCGGCGGTGACCGTCGCCTCGTCGGGCAGGGGGAGGAGCGTGTAGGTGACGAGGGCGAGCGCGTAGACCACGGCGGCGAAGGCCAGCACCGCGTTGCCGATCCCGAGGACGCCGCGCCGCCGGTACTGCAGGGCGGCCCAGGGCACGAGGCCCACGAGGGCGACGGCGGAGCCGAACAGGAGGGCGAGCACGGCGGAGGTCATGCGTCGACAGTAGGAGAGCGGAGGCCCTTCTCGACCGCCCGGCGCATCAGGGGCCTCTGACAGCGCGGTTCGTCCCTCCTCAGCGCGGGATCCGGGCGCTCCTCCACGGATCCGAGCGATCCCCGTCCGCCGCCTCCACGCCCTGCTAGCGTTTCCTGGGTCGCGTCCAAGAAATGCGTGCACCCCCGACCCCTCCACGAAAGACGTCATGCCGCTGCGCTCCCGCCTCCTCGCCCTCCCCGCCGCCGTCGCGGCCGCCGCGCTCCTGCTCAGCGGCTGCACCGCCGAGACGCCCGACGCCTCCAGCGCCCCCGTCGACGGCGGGACCCTCACCTACGCGTCCGGCGACGCCGAGCCCACCTGCCTCGACCCGCACGTCGGCGGCAACTACCCGCAGGCGCTCCTCGCGACACAGGTGCTCGAGTCGCTCGTCTCGCGCGACGCCGACGGCACCATCACGCCGTGGCTGGCCGAGTCGTGGACCGTCTCGGACGACGCGCTCAGCTACGACTTCACCCTGCGCGAGGGCGCGACCTTCACCGACGGCAGCGCCCTCGACGCGGAGGCGGTCGCCGCGAACATCGCGCACCTGCAGGACCCGGCGACCAAGTCCTCCACCGGCTACCTCGCCGTGGCGAAGGTCGCCTCCGTCACCGCGGTCTCGCCGACCGTCGCCCGCTTCACCCTGACCGCGCCGGACAGTGCGCTGCTCGAGTCGCTCGCGCAGCCGTGGACCGCGATCGAGTCGCCCGCCGGCATCGCCCGCGGCGAGGAGGCGAACTGCGAGGCGCCCGTCGGCACCGGCCCCTTCACCGTCTCGGAGTGGGTCAAGCAGGACCACGTGACCCTCACCCGCAACGAGGCCTACGACGCGTCGACCGGCCCGACCGGGGACGGCCACGAGGGCCCCGCGCACCTGGCGAGCATCACCTGGCGCTTCATCCCCGACTCCGCCACCCGCTACGCGGCGCTGCAGTCGGGCGAGGTCGACGTGCTCGACAACGCCCAGCCCGACACTCTGAAGGCCGCGACCGGAGCCACGGACCTCGTCGAGCTCGACGCGCCCCGGCCCGGCTCGGTCAACCGCCTCGAGCTCAACTCCGGGCAGGCGCCGTTCGACGACGAGTCCGTCCGCGAGGCGTTCGTCCGCGGCGTCGGCGTGAACGACGCGATCGACTCCCTCTTCTTCGGCACCGCCGAGCGCTCCTACTCCCCGCTGTCCAGCCGCGAGGCGACCGCGTACTCCGACCCGTCGCTCTTCAAGGACGCCGGGTCCGACTCCGAGACGGCCGCCGCCGAGGACCTGCTCGAGAAGGCCGGCTGGGTGGACTCGGACGGCGACGGCATCCGCGAGAAGGACGGCACGCCGCTGACGCTGCGCTTCCCCGTCAGCACCAACCAGTCGATCCCGGCCGAGCAGTCGCTGTTCGAGCAGATCCAGGCCTCGGCGAAGACCCTCGGCTTCGACGTGCGGATCAGCCTGCTCGACCTGTCGAGCTGGTACACCGCCCTCGCGTCGAACGAGTACGAGCTGGTGAGCGCCCCGTACACGAAGGTCGGACCCGACGTTCTGCGGATCCTCTACTCCTCCTCGGGCATCACCCCCGCGCCGAGCGGCTACTTCGCCAACCACGCGCAGATCGCCGACCCCGCGCTCGACTCGCTGCTCGAGCAGGCGAGCGCCACGACCGACGAGGACGCCCGCGCCGACCTGTACGAGCAGGCGCAGCGGATCGTCCTCGAGGGCTACTGGATCCTGCCGCTCTACGACCAGCAGAACCACTACCTGCACCGGTCGGCCGTCCAGGGCCTCGTCGCCCTCGACACCGTGTCGACCCCCTGGTTCGCCGACGCCTGGGTCTGACCCGGCCCCGGAGAGCCGCCTGCACCGATCGATGAGCGGACGCACGCCGGTCGAGTAGTCGCCGCGGCGGCGCATCGAGACCCCGCGATCGGGATGGGCGGAGCTCGAGACGCCCGCTCCGCGGGCTGCTCGATCAGCAGGGGTCCGTCCTCCATGCTGGTCGAGTAGCCGCCGTCGGTCGCGCATCGCGTGCTCCGGAGGGAGCGGACCTCGACGACGCCCCCCTCCACCGCCCCGACCAGAGAGGACGCCCGCCCGCATGATCCGTCGCGTGCTCCTCCGCCTCGGTGGCGCCCTCGTGGTGCTGTGGGCCGTCGCGACCGCCGTCTTCGTCCTCATCCGCCTCGTCCCCGGCGATCCGGCGCAGGCGATCCTCGGCGGTCCGGGCTCGCAGGCGTCGCCCGAGGCGCTCGCCGCGGTGCGGGAGCAGTACGGCCTCGACCAGCCGCTCCTCGTGCAGTACCTGGTGCAGCTCGGCAGGCTCGCGCGCGGCGACCTCGGCACCTCCTACTCCCTGCGCACTCCCGTCGCGCAGATCCTCGGCGAGCAGCTGCCCGGCACCCTCCTGCTCGCCGTGCTCGCGCTCACCGCCGCATGGATCCTGGCGCTCGCGACCGCCCTCTGGTCGACCCGGGGCGGCCGCCTCGCCGCCGCGGTCGGGTCCGGCCTCGAGCTCACGGCGGCCGCGCTCCCGCACTTCTGGCTGGCGACCGTGCTGATCGCCGTCTTCGCGACCGCGCTGCGCTGGCTGCCCCCGGTCAGCACAGGGTCGCCCGCCGGGCTGGTGCTGCCGACGCTCACCCTCGCGATCCCGCTGGCGGGCTTCCTCGGCCAGGTGATGCGCCGCTCCCTCCTCGACGCGCTGGAGTCGCCGTTCGTGCTCGCCGCTCGGGCGCGCGGCGAGGGCGAGCTCGGCGTCCGCGCCCGCCACGCGCTGCGCCACGCGGTGCTGCCAGGGGTCTCGCTCTCGGGCTGGGCGTTCGGCTACCTGATCGGCGGGGCCGTGGTGGTCGAGACGATCTTCGCGAGGCCGGGGCTCGGCCGGACTCTGCTCGCGGCGGTGACCGTCCGTGACGTGCCGGTGGTGACGGGTGTCGTGCTGGTCACGGCGCTGGCGTACATCGTCGTGACCCTCGCCACCGATCTGCTGACGCGCGTGATCGACCCGCGGCTGGCCCGGCGGGAGGCGGTCGCGTGAGCGAGCTCGAGCTGCGCGCCGCCCGCCCGCTCCGCCGGGGTCCCTCCCGCCTCCGCGCCGGCGAGGTGCTGGCCGCGGTCTTCGTGGTGCTGCTCCTGCTCGCCGCCGTCGCGCCCGGGCTGCTCGCCCCCTCCGATCCGCTCGCCGTCGCCCCGCGCGACGCCTTCACCCCACCGGGTGCCGCCCACCTGCTCGGCACCGACGAGTCCGGTCGCGACGTCCTCAGCCGCCTCATCGCGGGGGCGGGCGCATCCCTCCTGATCGGCGCCAGCGCCACCGCGATCGGCCTCGTCCTCGGCGCGGTGCTCGGGGTGGTCGCGGCGTTCGGCGGCCGCGTCGTCGACGGCGTGATCGGCCGCGTGCTCGAGGTGCTCTTCGCCTTCCCCGCGCTCCTGCTCGCGCTGCTCGTGATCGTGGTCACGGGTCCCGGAGTCGTCCCCGCCACCATCGCGGTCGGCCTCTCCACCGCGCCGGGGTACGCCCGCATCCTGCGCACGCAGCTGCTCGGCATCCGCGACTCCGGCTACGTCGAGGCGGCGCGCGTGCTGGGGCACGGGCCCGTCCGGATCCTCGTCCGGCACGTCCTCCCCAACACCTTCGGGCCGCTCGCCGTGCTGGCGACCCTCGGCGTCGGCCAGGCGATCGTCTGGGCCTCGGCCCTCAGCTACCTGGGCCTGGGCGCCGAGCCGCCCGCGCCGGAGTGGGGCGCGATGCTCTCGGCGGGCCGCACCTACCTCGCGAGCGCGTGGTGGCTGACCGTGTTCCCGGGGCTGGCGATCGTGCTGACCACGATCGCGACGACGGTCCTCGGCGGGCGTCTGCGGGGTGCGCGGTGAGCGCGGTCGTCGTCGAGGGGCTCCGGGTCGCCTTCGACGGAGTCGAGGTGGTGCACGGGGTCTCGTTCCGCGTGGAGCCGGGGGAGTGCGTCGCGATCGTCGGCGAGTCCGGGTCGGGCAAGAGCGTCACCGCGCGAGCGCTGCTGGGGCTGAGCGGAGGCGCCGTGACCGGGAGCGTCCGCGTCGGCGGGACCGAGGTGGTCGGAGCGGGCGAGCGGGAGCTGCGGCGGCTGCGCGGCGGATCCGTCGGCTTCGTCCCGCAGGACGCGCTGCTCTCGCTCGACCCGCTGCGCCCGATCGGCCGCGAGATCGGCGACGTGCTCCGCCTCCACGGCCGCCTCCCCGCGGCCGAGCGCGCGCAGCGGACGGTCGAGGCCCTGGCGAGCGTCGGCATGCCGGAGCCGGCCGAGCGGATGCGGGAGCGCTCCGGCGACCTCTCCGGCGGTCTCCGCCAGCGCGCCCTCCTCGCGGCGGCCGTGGCGCTCGATCCGCCGCTGCTCGTCGCCGACGAGCCGACCACCGCGCTCGACGTGACCGTCCAGGCCCGCGTGCTCGAGCTCTTCGCCGAGCAGAAGGCGCGCGGCCGGGCGCTCGTCCTGGTCTCGCACGACCTCGCGGTGGTGGCGGGCCTCGCCGACCGCATCCTCGTGCTGGCCGACGGCCGCGTGGTGGAGGAGGGGACCGCGGCCGAGGTGCTGCGCGCGCCCCGCAGCCCCGAGGCCCGCGCGCTCGTGGCCGCCGTCCCCGCCGGGCGCCCGCGCGGCTCCCGGCTCACCGACCCGACCGCACCGGCGACCCCGCCCGAGACCCCCGGCGAGGTCGTGGTCGCGGCCCGCGGTCTCGCCGCCCGCTTCCCGCTGCCCGGCGGAGGAGTGCGGGTCGCGGTCGACGACGTCGACCTCCGGCTGCGGCGCGGCGAGACCGTGGGGCTCGTCGGCGAGTCCGGGTCGGGCAAGAGCACGGTGGCCCGGCTCGTGCTGGCGCTGCGGCGTCCGGACGCGGGCGCCGTCGAGCTGTTCGGCGAGCCGTGGTCGGCAGCGACCGAGCGCTCCCGCCGTCCCCGCCGCCCGCGGATCGGCGCCGTCTACCAGGACAGTCTCTCCTCGTTCGACCCGCGCTGGAGCGTCGGCCGCCTCCTCCGCGACGCCGGCGCAGCCTCCGTGCCCGCGCTGCTCGAGAGCGTGGGGCTCGACCCCGCCCTGGAGCGGCGCTCGCCGCGGACCCTCTCCGGCGGTCAGCGCCAGCGCGTCTCGATCGCCCGGGCGCTGGCGACGCGCCCCGACGTGCTGATCTGCGACGAGCCCGTCTCGGCCCTCGACGTGTCGGTGCAGGCGCAGATCCTCGACCTGCTCGACGACCTGCAGCGCCGTCACGGCCTCGCCCTCCTCCTCATCTCGCACGACCTCGGCGTGATCGCGCACATGAGCGATCGCATCGCCGTGATGCGCGAGGGTCGGATCGTCGAGGCGGGGCCGGCCGCGTCGCTCCTGGCCGCACCGCAGGAGGAGTACACGCGCCGCCTGCTCGCCGCCGCCCCTCGCCTCGAGCGCTGAGCCGTCCGCGGCGCCGCGCCCGCCCGCACCGCCGAGGCGCCGCGCTGCCCGCCGGGACACCGCCTCAGCAGCGGTGTCCCTCGAGCGCAGCGGTGTCTCGAAGCGCCCCCCGCGCAAGCCCGCGCCGCGAATCCGCCGCACCTCCACCACGTGTCGGACCTGCGGCGTAGCGTTGCCGAGGTGATGCGCCCGACGACCCAGACCCTCGGCCAGCTCCGTGCCTCCGGGCACGTGCAGAAGAGCCTCCGCACCGAGATCCGCGACAACCTGCTCGACGCCCTGCGCGAGGGCCGCGATCCCTGGCCGGGCCTGCACGGCTTCGCCGAGACGGTCATCCCGCAGGTCGAGCGCGCCGTCATCGCCGGTCACGACATCGTCCTGCTGGGCGAGCGCGGCCAGGGCAAGACCCGCCTCCTGCGCACCCTCGTCGGCCTGCTCGACGAGTGGACGCCCGTCATCGAGGGGTCCGAGCTCGGCGAGCACCCCTACGAGCCGATCACCACGGAGAGCCGCCGCCGCGCGGAGGAGCTGGGCGAGGACCTGCCCGTCGCGTGGAAGTCCCGCGAGGAGCGCTACGTCGAGAAGCTGGCCACGCCCGACACCAGCGTCGCCGACCTCATCGGCGACGTCGACCCGATGAAGGTGGCCGAGGGCCGCAGCCTGGGCGACCCGGAGACCATCCACTTCGGCCTCATCCCCCGCAGCCACCGCGGCATCGTCGCGATCAACGAGCTGCCGGACCTGGCCGAGCGGATCCAGGTCGCCATGCTCAACGTGATGGAGGAGCGCGACATCCAGATCCGCGGCTACGTCCTCCGCCTCCCCCTCGACGTCCTCGTCGTCGCGAGCGCGAACCCCGAGGACTACACGAACCGCGGCCGGATCATCACGCCGCTGAAGGACCGCTTCGGCGCCGAGATCCGCACCCACTACCCGACGGCTCTCGTCGACGAGGTCGCCGTCATCCGGCAGGAGGCGGACCTCGTCGCGACCGTGCCCGATGCGCTCATCGAGATCCTCGCCCGCTTCACGCGGGCCCTGCGCGAGTCGAGCTCCGTCGACCAGCGCAGCGGCGTCAGCGCCCGCTTCGCCATCGCCGGCGCCGAGACGATCGCCGCCGCCGCCCTGCACCGCGCCACCCGCCGCGGCGAGGAGGAGGCGGTCGCCCGCCCCATCGACCTCGAGACCGCCGTCGACGTGCTCGGCGGCAAGATCGAGTTCGAGTCGGGGGAGGAGGGCCGCGAGGACGAGATCCTCGACCACCTGCTCCGTCAGGCCACCGCCGAGACCGTCCGCGCCCACCTGCGCGGCGTCGACCTCGGGCCGCTCGTCGAGGCGGTCGAGAACGGCGCGATGATCACGACCGGCGAGCAGGTGACCGCCCGCGAGTTCCTGGCCGGCCTGCCGCTGCTGGGCGAGGCCCGCGTGTACGACGAGGTCGCCGAGCGCCTCGACGCCGTGGGGGAGGGGCGCCGCGCCGGAGCGGTCGAGCTCGCCCTCGAGGGCCTCTATCTCTCGCGCAAGCTGAGCAAGGAGACGGGCGGGGGCGAGGCCGTCTATGGCTGATGCTCCGCGCGGCAACCGGCGGCTGAAGCGCGACGCGCGCTACGCGAAGTACGACGGGGGACCCGATCCGCTCGCTCCTCCGGTCGACCTGAAGGAGGCCCTCGACGCGATCGGCGAGGACGTGATGGGCGGCACCTCGCCCGAGCGCGCCCTGCGCGAGTTCCTCCGCCGGGGCACCCGCGACCGCGAGGGCCTGGACGACCTGGCCGCCCGCGTCGCCGAGCGGCGTCGCGAGCTCACGCAGAGGAACAACCTCGACGGCACGCTCCGCGAGATCCGCGAGCTCCTCGACAGGGCCGTCCTCGCCGAGCGCAAGCAGCTCGCCCGCGACACGCAGATGGACGACGGCGACCGCGCGCTCGCCGAGATCCAGCTCGACAGCCTCCCGCCCTCGCCGGCCGCGGCCGTCTCGGAGCTCCGCGACTACCGCTGGCAGAGCCCCGAGGCGCGCGCCGACTTCGAGCGGATCCGCGAGCTCCTGGGCCGCGAGATGCTCGATCAGCGCTTCGAGGGGATGAAGCAGGCCCTCGAGAACGCGAGCGACGAGGACCGCGCCGCGATCGACGCGATGCTCCGCGACCTGAACGAGCTGCTCGAGGCGCACGCGCGCGGGGAGGACACCCCCGAGCAGTTCGACGCCTTCATGGAGCAGCACGGCGAGTACTTCCCCGAGGGCCCGGAGTCGGTGGACGAGCTGATCGACGCGCTCGCCGCCCGCGCGGCCGCGGCTCAGCGGATGCGCAACTCGATGACCGCCGAGCAGCGCGCCGAGCTCGACGCCCTCGCCCAGGAGGCCTTCGGCACGCCGGAGCTCATGCAGTCCCTCGGCCGCCTCGACGAGACCCTACGGGGGCTCCGTCCCGGCGAGGACTGGGGCGGCTCCGAGCGGGTGGACGGCGAGCAGGGGCTCGGCCTCGGCGACGGGACGGGCGTGTTCCAGGAGCTGGCCGACCTCGACGCCCTCGCCGACCAGCTCGCGCAGACGGACCGCTCCTCCCTCGACGACCTCGACCTCGACCTGCTGGCGAAGCGCCTCGGCGAGGACGCCTCCGTCGACGCGCAGACGCTGAAGCGCCTGGAGCGGGCCCTGCGCGACTCCGGGACTTTGCGCCGCGGCTCCGACGGCCGCCTCGCCCTCAGCCCGAAGGCCATGCGCCAGCTCGGCAAAGCGCTCCTGCGCGACATCGCCGAGACCGTCTCCGGCCGTCAGGGCGCCCGCGACGTCCGGCGCGCGGGCGCGGCGGGCGAGCGCTCCGGAGCGACGCGCTCGTGGGAGTTCGGCGACACCGAGGCCTGGGACATCCCCCGCACGGTGACCAACGCCCTCACCCGCACCGCCGGCGAGGGCCGGCCGGTCGGCTCGGGGGTGCGCATCCTGATCGACGACGTCGAGGTGCAGGAGACGGAGGCGCGCACGCAGGCCTGTGTCGCGCTCCTCGTCGACACCTCGTTCTCGATGGCGATGGACGGCCGCTGGGTGCCGATGAAGCGCACCGCGCTCGCCCTGCACACCCTGATCAGCAGCCGGTTCCGCGGAGACGCGCTGCAGCTCGTCGCCTTCGGCCGACGCGCCGAGGTGATGGACGTCGAGCAGCTGGTGGGCCTGGACGCCGAGTGGGACAAGGGCACGAACCTGCACCACGCGCTGCTGCTGGCCAACCGGCACTTCCGCAAGCACCCGAACGCGCAGCCGGTGCTGCTCATCGTCACCGACGGCGAGCCGACCGCGCACCTCGAGCCCGACGGCGGCGTCTTCTTCGACTACCCGCCGGACCCGCTGACGGTCGCCGTCTCGGTCCGCGAGCTCGACGCGTCGCTCCGCCTCGGCGCGCACACCACGTTCTTCCGCCTGGGCGACGACCCGGGCCTCGCCCGCTTCATCGACTCGCTCGCCCGCCGGGTCGGCGGCTCGGTGGTGAACCCGGAGGCGGAGGACCTGGGAGCGGCCGTCGTCTCCTCCTACCTCGGCGCTCGCGGCGCGGGTCCGGGAGGCGGCGGGACGCCGGGCGAGGAGCTGTTCGGCCGCGGCTGGAGCTTCTGAGCCGCTCAGGATGCAGGAGGGACCCGCTCCCGCGCCTGAGGATCAGCGCGTCTCCGCCGCTCCGGAGGCGTTCGTCCTGAGTTCCGACCGCGCCCGGCTCAGAACAGCGGCCAGGGCACCGCGGGCATCCCGCCCCGCGGGCCCGGGAAGCGGCCGAAGGAGCCGAGCCGCTCGCAGCGCTTCGCGAACGCGGCGACCTCGTCCTCGGTGAGCAGCTCCGAGAGCGCCTCGCCGAGCGGTCCGTCGATCTGCGCGCGCAGGAGCGCCAGCGCCGTCAGCTCCTCCTCGAGCAGCGGTTCGCCGATCCAGCCCCAGAGGACCGTGCGCAGCTTGTGCTCGGAGTGGAAGGTGAGGCCGTGGTCGACCCCGTAGCGGTGGCCGTCGGGCAGCGCGAGCACGTGCCCGCCCTTCCGGTCCGCGTTGTTGGCGACCACGTCGAACACGGCCATCCGGCGCAGCGCCGTCGAGTCCTCGTGCACGAGGGAGATGTCGCGGTCCTCCTCGTCGCTGCCGTCGAGGACGTGCCGCCATCCGTCGGGCACGGCGTCGGCGGGCACCAGGTCGACCGCGTCCTGGTCCGGATCGATGTCCTGCCAGAGCTGGACCATGCCCGGCCCGAGAGGACCGTCGCGGAGCCACGTGCGCGGCACCACGTTCCAGCCGAGCGCCTCCGAGACGAGGTACGCGGCGACCTCGCGGCCCGCGAGCACGCCGTCCGGGAAGTCCCACAGCGGCTTCTCGCCCGAGATCGGCTTGTAGACGACGGACGTCTCGCCGAGCTGCGCGAGGAACGTCGCGTTCGAGGCGATCGTGATCCGGCCGGCCAGCTCCAGCTCGCCGTCGAGCCCGCCCGGGTCGCTCATGCGAGCGGGCAGTCGTGCCCGTCGGGATCCATCGGCTCGCCGCAGCGGGGGCAGAGCGGACGTCCGGCGCCGACGACCTCGAGGGTGCGCTTCGCGAAGGCGCGCGCCGTTCCGACCGGGATCTTCACCTGCAGCATCTCGGTGGGCTCGGGCTCCTCCTCGGAGTCGTCCTCCGCCTCGGTCAGCGGGTAGGCCTCGATCACGATCTGCGCGGTGGACGGGTCCCAGCCGAGGCTGAGACCGCCGACGCGGAACTCGGGCTCCACGGGCTGGTCGAGCGGGTCGTTGTCGACGAGCTCCGGGGGAGTGCCGGCGGGGACGCTGACCGGGTTGCCCTGGGCGGTCATCAGCTGGTCGAGGATCTCGTCGATCTTCTCGGCGAGGAGGGCCGACTGCTGCTTCTCGAGGCCGACGCTGACCACGCGGGGCCCGGTCTTGGCCTGGAGGTAGAAGGAGCGCGAGCCGGGTGAGCCGACGGTCCCCACGACGACGCGATCGGGCCAGTCGAATCCGTGCACGATCGGAGGCATGCCCCCAGTCTACGAGCGCCCGCCTCCGCAGTGGCTGCGCGCGTCGGGCTCGGGCGGCCTGCTGATCGAGCCGCCGTCTCTTCTGCTGGCCGAGCCCCCCGCGGAGCGGGCGCATCGAGATCCACCGCCGCCGAGCACCCGCATCCCTGCCGCTCGATCGAGCCCTGAAGCGGCCCTCCCGAACCCGCGCCTACTCGTGCCCCGCCCCGCCACCCACGGCGGCGTCCGCCACGGGGGCCGCCTTCCGCAGCCAGCCCAGGTCCCCGGCGTCCGTGTTCATCGCGACGACCTCGGGCCGACCCGCGCCGTAGCGGATGATCGACACCGACGCCGGTCCGACGCTGAGCCTCTGGAACAGGTCGAGGTGCATGCCGAGCGCGTCCGCGAGGATCGCCTTGATCGTGTCTCCGTGGCTGACCGCCGCCCACACCGCGCCGGCCCCGTGCTCCTCCGCCACCGCCGCGTCGTGCCGCCGGATCGCCGATACGGCCCGGGCCTGCATCGCGAGCATCCCCTCGCCGCCGGGGAACACCACCGCGGAGGGCTGGTTCTGCACCGTCGCCCAGAGCGGCTCCGTCGCGAGATCCCGCAGCGAGCGCCCCGACCAGTCGCCGTAGTCGCACTCGGTGATGCCCTTGTCGATCACGGTCGCCGGCGATCCCGTCTGCCGCTCGAGGACGAAGCGCGTGGTCTGCCGGCACCGCTCGAGCGGGCTCGACACCACGGTCGCGAGCTCGACCGCCGCCAGCCGCTCCCCGGTGCGCGCCGCCTGCGTGCGTCCGACGTCGTCGAGCCGCACTCCGGCGGTGCGTCCGGCGAGGATCCCCGCGGTGTTCGCGGTGGTGCGTCCGTGCCGGACGAGGAGGAGCGTGGGCATGGGGCCAGCGTAGGCGGCCGTGCTCCCGCCCCGCCCCGTCGAGCCGCCGGGGCCGCGCCGGCGCGTTCAGCTTGACTCCATCGCGGGACGGATGCCCCGACCGCAGCGCCTGCCTAGGGTGGAGGAGCGGCCGCCCACCGCGGCCCGGAAGGGACACACATGGACGGGACGACGCCCCCCGGCATTCCCCAGGACGGCACGGATACCGAGACCGCCGCCGCGCGCACCGCCGCCGACGGCACCGCTGCCGAGCACACCGACTCCGCGCGCACCGACCCCGCGACCCCCGCGTGGGCCGCCCCCGAGGCCTCCGGCCGCCACGGCGAGGTCGCCCTGCGGATCCGCGGCCTCCGCAAGCGCTTCGGCGACAAGGAGGCCGTGAAGGACATCGACCTCGACGTCCCCGCCGGGTCCTTCTTCGGGCTCGTCGGCCCCAACGGCGCGGGCAAGACGACGACCCTCTCGATGGCCACGGCCCTGCTCCGCCCCGACAGCGGCGTCGTCACGATCCACGAGGTCGACGTCTGGAAGGACACCCTCGAGGCGAAGCGGCTGATCGGCGTCCTGGCCGACGGCGTCAAGCTGTTCGACCGCCTCACCGGTCTCCAGCTCGTCACCTACTACGGCCTGCTCTGCGGGCTCGAGCGCTCCGTCGTCGTCGAGCGGACCGACGACCTCCTCGCCCTGCTCGGCCTCGATCCGGCCGACCGCACGCTCGTCGTGGACTACTCCGCGGGCATGACCAAGAAGATCGCGCTCGCCTGCGCGCTCGTGCGCGCCCCGCGCCTCCTGGTGCTCGACGAGCCGTTCGAGTCGGTCGACCCGGTCTCGGCGGCGAACATCCGCGACATCCTGACCGGCTTCGTCGCGTCGGGCGGCACGGTCATCGTCTCGTCCCACTCCATGGACCTCGTCGAGCGGATGTGCGACCGGGTCGCCGTCATCGCCGACGGCCGCGTGCTCGCCTCCGGCACCCTCGAGGAAGTCCGCGCCGGCTCCAGCCTCGAGGAGCGCTTCGTCGAGCTGGTCGGCGGCCGCACCCACCAGGAGGGACCGGCATGGTTGCGCATCTCCTGAGGCTGCGGCTGCTCCTGCTCCGCAACTCGCTGACGCGGAACGTGTGGCAGCTGATCGGCGTGATCCTCGGCGGTCTCTACGCGATCGCGGTGCTCGGCCTGGTCGCGGCCGGCCTGGTCGCGCTCGGAGGCACGGACCCGGCGTTCGCGAACGTCGCGATCGTCCTCGGCGGCTCCGCTCTGATCCTCGGCTGGGTGCTCGGGCCGATCTTCCTGTCCGGCTCCGACCAGAGCCTCGACCTGCCCACCCTCGCGACCTTCCCGATCCCGCTGCGGACCCTCCTCCTCGGGCTCGCCGCCGCGGGCCTCGCGGGCATCCCCGGCGTGGTGACCACGCTCGGGGCGCTCGCCTCCGCCGCCGCCTGGTGGAGCCGTCCGATCGGCATCCTGCCCGGCCTCGTCGCCGCGGTGATCGGCGTCGCGACCTGCGTGGTCGCGTCCCGCCTGATCGGCGCGCTCACCACGGGCCTGGGCTCGAGCCGCCGCTACCGCGAGGTGATCGGCGGCGTCGTGCTCGTCGTCGTCATCCTGCTCGGACCGCTCTTCTTCGGCCTGACCAACGTGATCCGCGACGGCCTGGACGTCCTGCCCGTGATCGCGGGCGCCCTCGGCTGGTCGCCGCTCGGCGCGATCTGGGCCGTCCCCGGATCCGTCGTCGCGGGCGACTGGGTCGCGGCGATCGCGCGCCTGCTGATCGGGCTCGCGACGCTGACCGTCCTCGTCTGGGCGTGGGCCCGGGCGCTGCGGCACGCGCTCGCGGAGCCCGCCGCGTCCGGCGCGCACTCCGCCTCCGGATCCGCGGGCCTCGGCCTGTTCGGGCGCTTCCCCGGCACCCCGACCGGCGCCGTCGCCGCGCGTGCCCTCGGCTACTGGTGGCGCGACCCGCGCTACAGCCGCGGGCTCCTCGTCATCCCCGCCGTCGTCGTCCTCGCGGTCTTCTACTCCGCGATCGGCAGCGGCGGCGACACCTTCGTGCTGCTCTCGGCCGTGCTCGTCGGCCTGATCTTCGGCGTGACCCTCTGCGCCGACGTGTCGTACGACGGCACCGCCTGGGCGGCGCACGTCAGCTCCGGAGTGACGGGGTCGGCCGACCGCGCCGGTCGCGTCGTCGCCGCCGCGATCATCGGCGTCCCTGCGGTGGTCGTCGTGGCGGTGGGCACCGCGCTGTACGCGGGACGCGCCGACGCGATCCCGGCCGTGCTGGGCATGGCGCTGGCCCTCGTTCTCAGCGGGTTCGGGGTGTCGAGCGTCGCCTCGTCGCTCGTCGTCTACCCCGTGCCCGGGCCGGGGGACAGCCCGCTGAAGACGCCGCCGGGCTCCGGGATGATCTCGAGCGTCGTGATGCTGGGGAGCATGGCCGCGACCGGCCTGCTGGCGCTCCCGTCGATCGTCCTCGGCGCGATCTCGCTCATCGGCGGCGACCCGGCCTTCGGCCTGATCGGACTGGCGGCCGCCCTCGTGCTGGGCACCGTCTTCGCGCTGGTGGGCATCCGCGTCGGCGGTCGGATCGTCGACCGCCGAGCGCCGGAGCTGTTCGCCGCCCTCGTGACGATCGGCTGACGCGGGTGGCGGGGCGCGGGTGGGCGGTGCCCGCCCGCTCCCCGTCTCCGCCCCGCTCCCCGCCCCCGCGAGTGCGCGGAAGTCGTCGCACTCGAGCTCGAGTGCGACAACTCCTGCACACTCGCGGGAGCGCCGAATGCCGAGTGCCGAGCACTCAAGAGTCGTCGTAGTCGAGCGCGAGCACGATGACTTCTGCGCACTCGAGGGTCGCTCGAGTGGACGAGTGTCGAGTCTCCAAGAGTCGTCGCAGTCGAGGGCGAGTGCGACAACTCCTGCGTGCTTGCGAGTGCGACGACTCCTGCGCACTCGCGGGAGCCGACGAGGACCGCGCGCACTCGCGAGTGGCCGCGCGCCCGCGAAGGCCCGCACACGGGAGCCGCGGCAGAATGTGGACATGCGCAGCCTCGAAGTCCTCCTCGATCCGGAGTCGGAGGCTCGCGTCCGCAGCCAGTGGGAGGCGCTCGAGGCGGCCGGCATCCCGAGCCTCGCACTGCACACGTCCGCCAGCAACCGCCCGCACCTCACCCTGGTCGCCGGGCCCGAGCTGACCGCCCCGGAGCCGGGCGCGCTCGGTCCGCTGCCGGCGACGGCCGACCTCGGTGCCGTCCTCCTCTTCCCGCACGCCGGGCGCTTCGTCCTCGCCTGGGGAGTGGTCCGCTCGCCCGCCCTCGACGCTCTGCACGACCGGGCCACGCGCCTCGTGCCGGGCGGCGTCGACACCTCGCTGCCGGACGCCTGGACGCCGCACATCAGCGTCTCGCGCCGCCTCCGCGCCGAGCAGCTCGGCGACGCCGTCCCCCTCCTCGGCGAGCCGTTCACCGTCGGCCTCGCGGGCGTCCGCTTCTGGGACGGCGACACCCGCACCCTCACCGACCTCTGATCCGGGCGCCGCAGAAGACCCCCGACCTCCCCGCAGCCGCCTCCCCAGCTCCCTCCCTGCGGCCCTTCTCCACAGTTCCCCGGACCCCCGGGGCGGCGTCGGAGGCGGCGGGTAGAGTTCCCCGGGTGACAGAGCCCACCGCGACAGCCCTCCCCGCCCCGCCGCTCGCCGACCCCTCGGCGGAGTCCCGCGGCGGCGTCCGGAGCGACGCGGCGAGCGGCGCCCCGGGATCCGGATCCTCCGAGGCGCAGGCGATCCTCGAGAAGGTCTTCGGCTACGGCTCCTTCCGCGGCGAGCAGCAGGCCATCGTCGAGCAGGTCATCGGAGGCGGCGACGCCGTCGTCCTGATGCCCACCGGCGGCGGCAAGTCGCTCTGCTACCAGATCCCCGCCATCGTGCGCCCCGGCACCGGCGTGGTCGTGTCCCCGCTCATCGCGCTGATGCAGGACCAGGTCGACGCCCTCCGCGCGAACGGCGTCCGCGCCGAGTTCCTCAACTCCACCCAGGACGCGGGCGAGCGCAGCCGCGTCGAGCGCGCCTACCTCGACGGCGAGCTCGACCTGCTCTACGTCGCCCCGGAGCGCCTGGGCAACGAGGGCATGAAGCAGTTCCTCGCCCGCGGCCGGATCGCCCTCTTCGCGATCGACGAGGCCCACTGCGTCAGCCAGTGGGGCCACGACTTCCGCCCCGACTACCTCGCACTGGGCGAGCTCGCCGAGCGCTGGCCCGACGTCCCGCGCATCGCCCTCACCGCGACCGCCACCGAGGCGACGCACCGCGAGATCACCTCGCGCCTGCACCTCGGCGCCGCCCGCCACTTCGTCTCGAGCTTCGACCGCCCGAACATCCAGTACCGGATCGTCAACAAGGTCGAGCCGCGCAAGCAGCTGATTGACTTCCTGCGGCGCGAGCACGCGCACGACGCGGGCATCGTCTACGCCCTCTCCCGCAAGAGCGTCGAGGCGACGGCCGAGGCGCTGCGCTCGGCGGGCTTCGACGCCGTCGCGTACCACGCGGGCCTCGACTCGCGGGTGCGCGCCGCCGCCCAGTCGCGGTTCCTCCGCGAGGAGGGCGTCATCGTCTGCGCGACCATCGCCTTCGGCATGGGGATCGACAAGCCGGACGTGCGGTTCGTCGCGCACATCGACCTGCCCAAGTCGGTCGAGGGCTACTACCAGGAGACGGGTCGCGCCGGCCGCGACGGACTGCCGTCCACCGCCTGGCTCGCCTACGGCCTGCAGGACGTGGTGCAGCAGCGCCGGATGATCGACGAGTCGCCGGGAGACCTGGCGCACCGTCGGCGGATGTCCGCGCACCTGGACGCGATGCTCGCGCTCTCCGAGACGGTCCAGTGCCGCCGGGTGAACCTGCTCGCCTACTTCGGCCAGGAGAGCACCGCCTGCGGCAACTGCGACACCTGCCTCGAGCCGCCCGCCTCCTGGGACGGCACCGTCGCGGCGCAGAAGTTCCTGTCGACGGTCGTCCGCCTCAAGCGGGAGCGCAACCAGCAGTTCGGCGCCGGACACATCATCGACGTCCTCCGCGGCAAGACCACGCCGCGCACCACTCAGCACCAGCACGACGGCCTGGCCACCTGGGGCATCGGCGCCGAGCTCAGCGACACCCAGTGGCGCGGAGTCGCCCGCCAGCTCCTCGCGCAGGGCCTGCTCGGCGTGAACGACGACGGCTTCGGCACTCTCGTGCTCACGCCCGCGTCCGGCTCCGTCCTCAGCGGCGAGCGGAAGGTCGAGCTGCGGCAGGAGCCGGAGAAGCCGGCCCGCTCCAGCGGATCCTCCCGCTCCGGGCGGTCCACCGTCGCCGAGCTGTCGGGCGAGGCTCAGCCGCTGTTCGAGCGGCTCCGGGAGTGGCGCGCCGCGCAGGCCCGCGCGCAGGCGGTCCCGGCCTACATCGTCTTCAACGACGCGACCCTCCGCGAGATCGCGACCGCCGAGCCGGCGACGATGGACGCGCTCAGCATCATCGGCGGCGTCGGCCAGAAGAAGCTGCTCACCTACGGCGAGGCCGTGCTCGCCGTCGTCGCGGGGGAGAGCCCCGAGATCGCCGTCCCGGAACCCGGTGAGGAGGCTCCCGCTCCCCGCCGCGCGCCGGCCGCCCGTGGCGGGTCGTCCCGCTCGCAAGGGGCGAAGCCCTCGTTCGGCCGCGAGTCGTCCGGTCCGCCGGTGTCCGCCGCGCAGCCGCCGGAGGACGACTGGGTGCCGCCGGACGAGCCCGACTGGGAGCCCGGCTGGGACAGCTACTGATCCGTCGCTGAGGCGCGCGATTCACCGCCCGCGACGGAGGCGGGCGTCGGCGCGGGCGATCGTGTCCCGGCGTCCGCGTCGACGATCGTCCCCACCTCGTCACCGACGCGAGCGTCCTCGGCCCGACGCACCGACGAGCGCCCTCAGCCGTTCGCGCCCGTCGACGCCATCCACCCGCCGAGCAGCGTGCAGCAGAACGACACCGCGAGACCCGCCACCGGCACCCAGAACGCGATGCGCCGCCGCACCAGCAACACGATCGAGACGACCAGCGCCGCGACGAACGGGACCCACACTCCTCCTGCGGCGAGGACCATCCCGCCCTCGATCAGGCCGATGTCGCAGGCGTTCGATCCGCCGCACGAGTCGCTGGCCATCGCGAAGAACAGCCCGAAGAACGACAGCAGCAGCGTCACCGCGGAGGCCACGAGGATCAGCACGATCGTCAGCACCAGATCCCAGACGCGGACCGGGCGCCGATGGGGCACCCCGGATCCCGGCGCGGCCGGAGGCGCGGGAGGCGCGGCCGCGACGTCCACGGGCGGCGCACCCGGAGTCCGGGGAGGCGCTGCCGCGACGTCCGCGGGCGGCCCGGCCGCCGGCTGTCGGGCGGGCGGAGGGGGAGGCAGCGGCGGCTCGCTCATGCCGAGAGACTAGCGAGGCGGCCTCCGGTGCGGCGTCCCTCCTCCGCAGAAGCAGCCCGCAGGGACAGTCCGTTCAGCACACGGACGAGCCTCCCCCTCCTCCGCTCCCGTCGGCAGGGACAGCCCGTCCAGCGCACAGACGAGGCGCCCCGCCTCCGCCTGGTCGGTTCCGACAACGCGCTTCCGCCTCCGCCCGGCGCAGTTTGTGCCCGGGCGACGGAACGTTTCCGCCGCGCCGCCGCGCGACCTACCGTGCGAGGACCGCCTCCGCTGCCGCGCCCGTCGGCGCACGACGCACCGGGAGCGGCCCGAACCGCAGACGGTCGAAGGGACACGAACACCATGGTCAGCACCGCTCCCCACCCCCGCTCCGCCGCCGACGCCGCCGACCGGGCGGCCACCGGGCGCACGCGGGCCCGGCGCTCCCGCTCGGGCTCCATCGCGCCCACGCCGCCGGTGGACTCCCTCGGCTCCGAGGTCGACGCGCGCCTGGACGAGGACGGCGCCCCCGCCGTCGAGGTCGCCGCCCTCGGCGAGACCCTGCTCGGCGCCTGGCGCGAGCAGCGCCTCGCCAGCCGCGCTCTGACCGCCCGCCCCGAGCTGCACCGCACCGACGGCCTCCCGATGAAGGAGCACCGCCTCCGCGTCTCGGAGCAGATGCGCGTGCTCGCGGCCGAGGGCGGCGTGCACCGCGCCTTCCCGGTCGACCTCGGCGGCGAGGCCGACCACGGCGGCAACATCGCCGGCTTCGAGGAGCTGGTCACCGCCGACCCCTCGCTGCAGATCAAGTCCGGCGTGCAGTGGGGGCTCTTCGGCGCCGCGGTCCTGCACCTGGGCACCCGCCCGCACCACGAGAAGTGGCTGCCGGGGATCATGAGCCTCGAGATCCCGGGCGCCTTCGCGATGACCGAGACCGGGCACGGCTCCGACGTCGCGTCGATCGCCACGACCGCCACCTACGAGGACGGCGAGTTCGTGCTGCGGACGCCGTTCCGCGCGGCCTGGAAGGACTACCTCGGCAACGCTGCGGTGGACGGGCGCGCGGCGGTCGTCTTCGCGCAGCTGGTCACCCTCGGCGTGAACCACGGCGTCCACGCCTTCTTCGTCCCGATCCGCGACGAGCAGGGCGCGTTCCTGCCCGGCATCGGCGGGGAGGACGACGGCCTCAAGGGCGGTCTGAACGGGATCGACAACGGCCGCCTCCACTTCGACGGGGTCCGCGTCCCGCGCGAGAACCTGCTGAACCGCTACGGCGACGTCGCCGCCGACGGCACCTACTCCTCGCCGATCGCGAGCCCGGGCCGCCGCTTCTTCACCATGCTCGGCACGCTGGTGCAGGGCCGCGTCTCGCTCGACGGAGCCTCGGTCGCCGCGGCGAAGATCGCGCTGACGGTCGCCGTCACCTACGGCGACCAGCGCCGCCAGTTCACCGGCGGCGGCGAGCGGGAGGAGGTGCTGCTCGACTACCAGCGGCACCAGCGCCGCCTCCTGCCGCGCCTGGCCACCACCTACGCCGCCGCCTTCGCGCACGAGAAGCTGCTGACGGCGTTCGACGAGGTCTTCTCCGGCGCGAACGACACCGAGCAGTCGCGGCAGGACCTCGAGACCCTCGCCGCGGGGCTGAAGGCGCTCTCGACCTGGCACGCTCTCGACACGCTGCAGGAGGCGCGCGAGGCCTGCGGAGGCGCGGGCTTCCTCGCGGAGAACCGGCTCACGCAGCTGCGCGCCGACCTCGACGTGTACGCGACCTTCGAGGGCGACAACACCGTGCTCCTCCAGCTGGTCGCCAAGCGCCTGCTGACCGACGTCGGACGCCGCTTCAAGGGCGCCCAGCCCGCGGAGCTGGCGCGGTACGCCGCCTCGCAGGTCGCGGGGGCGACCGTCGACAACTCGGGTCTGCGCCGTCTGGCCCAGGTCGTCGCCGATCGCGGATCGACGGCCCGCTCGGTCGGCCAGCTGCGGGAGGACCAGCGCGAGCTGCTCACCGGCCGCGTCGAGAGCATGGTCGCGGGGATCGCCTCACGGCTGCGCCCGGCGTCGAAGCTGCCCTCCGACGAGGCGGCCCGCCTGTTCAACGCGCACCAGAGCGAGCTCATCGAGGCGGCGCGCGCGCACGCCGAGCTGCTGCAGTGGGAGGCGTTCACGGAGGCGCTCGCCGGCGTCGAGGACGCGGGCACGCGCACCGTCCTCACCTGGCTCCGCGACCTGTTCGGCCTGGGCCTGATCGAGAAGCACCTCGACTGGTACCTCATCCACGGGCGCCTGTCGTCGCAGCGAGCGGTCGCGGTGACGTCCTACATCGACCGGCTGCTCGCCCGCATCCGCCCGCACGCCGCCGACCTGGTCGCGTCGTTCGGCTACGGGCCCGAGCACGTGCGCGCGGCGATCGCGACCGGCGCCGAGGCGGAGCGCCAGGAGGAGGCGCACGCCTGGTACGAGGCCGCCCGCGCCTCCGGCACCCTCCCCACTCCGGAGAAGCGCCGCTGAGCCCCTCCTCGAGATGCCGCTCCGGTACGCGACACGTCGCGCGAGGCGCACCGGAGTGGCATCCCGTGGCGACAGGACGGGGAGGGGCGCGTCAGGACGCGAGGAACGCCAGCGCCTGGTCGCGCTCGGCGCGCAGCTCGAGCACGGACTCGTCGATCCGCGCGCGGGAGTGCGCGTCGATCTCGAGCCCCTCGATGATCCGCCACTCGCCGTCGACGGAGCGGACCGGGAACGAGGAGATCAGCCCCTCCTCCACCCCGTAGGAGCCGTCCGACTCGACGGCGGCCGAGGTCCACGACGTGCCGTCGACCCAGTCGCGCACGTGATCGATCGCGGCGGAGGCGGCGGACGCGGCCGAGGAGGCTCCGCGGACCTCGATGATCTCGGCGCCGCGCTTGGCGACCCGCGGCTCGAACTCCGTGTGCAGCCACTCCGCGTCGACCAGCTCGGGCACCGGCCGTCCGCCGACGGTGGCGTGCGTCGCGTCGGGGTACTGCGAGGCGGAGTGGTTGCCCCAGATCGCGACGCCCTCGATCGCGTCGACGGGGGCGTCGAGCTTCGCGGCGAGCTGCGCGACCGCCCGGTTGTGGTCGAGGCGCGTCATCGCGGTGAAGCGGCCGGCGGGGATGTCCGGGGCGCTGCGCCGCGCGATCCAGGCGTTGGTGTTCGCCGGGTTGCCGACGACCAGCACGCGGATGTCGGAGGCGGCGTGCGCGTTCAACGCGGCGCCCTGGGGCCCGAAGATGCCCGCGTTCGCGGCGAGCAGGTCGGCGCGCTCCATGCCCGCGCTGCGCGGCCGGGCGCCCACGAGGAGGGCGACGCTCGCGCCGTCGAACGCCGCGGCCGGGTCGTCCGTCGCCTCGATCCCGCGGAGGAGGGGGAAGGCGCCGTCCTGCAGCTCGAGCGCCGTGCCCGCGGCCGCGCGGAGGCCGGAGGGGATCTCGAGCAGGTTCAGGCGGACGGGGACGTCCGGCCCGAGGAGCTGACCCGAGGCGATGCGGAACAGGAGCGCGTAGCCGATGGCGCCTCCCGCTCCCGTGACCGTGACCGTGACCGGAGTGCGCTGCTGGTTCATGCGCCGAGCGTATTCCCGCCGGCTGGGGGAGGGGGAGGAGTCAGCCGGACGGCGGGCCCTCGGCGGGAGGCGCCGTCGACCCGCGGAGCACGAGCTTATTGCGCAGCCGCACGTGCTGCTCGGCCACGCTCCCGCCGTCGATCAGCGTCAGGAGCGCCCGGGCGGCCGCGCGCCCCACGCGGTGCAGCGGCTGCCTCACCGTCGTGAGCGCGGGGACCACCCGGGAGGCGTCGGGCACGTCGTCGTAGCCCACGACCGACAGCTGCCCCGGCACCGAGAGGCCCAGCGCCCGGGCCGCCTCGATCACGGCGATGGCGGAGGCGTCGTTCGCGGCGAGGACCGCCGTCGGGCGGTCGGGCAGCAGCAGCAGCTCGTGGGCGGCGGCGAGGGAGGGGTCGTGCCGGTAGTAGCCGACCCGTACGAGCGCGGGGTCGTAGGGGAGGCCGGCGTCCGCGAGCGCCCGCTGGTAGCCGGCGCCGCGCCGGTGCGACGACTCCAGGTCGGGGCGGCCCGCGACGAAGCCGATGCGGCGATGGCCGAGCCCGATCAGGTGGCTCGTCGCCAGCTGCGCTCCGCCGAAGTCGTCGGTCGCCACCGAATGCAGCTCGGTCTGCGCGGTCAGCGGATCCACGACGACGAGCGGCAGGTCCGACGAGGGGATCACGCCGGAGGGAGTCACCAGGATCGCTCCCGCTACGTGCGCCTCGGTGAGGCGCCGCAGGGACTCCTGCTCCCAGCCCGCCCGGCCCCGGCGGCTCGCCCCGCTGCCGGCGAGGAGGTCGAACCGGGTCCCCCGGAGCGCCGTCGCCACTCCCTGCAGCACCTCCGTGCCGAACGGCTCGAAGTCGCCCAGGAGCACGCCGATGACGCCCGAGCGCTCCGCGCACTCCGTCGTCACGACCTCCTGCTCGGCCTCCGCCGTCGCCGCCCCTGCGGACATCCTCGTCCCCTCCCGCCGTCCCCGCCCGGCCGCGGCGGAACGCGGTGATCGCCTCGCTGCGCTGCTCCGGACGGTTGAGAACACGTCCTTGCAATCGGGAATGTTCCCGGTAACATTGCCCGCAAGACTAGCTGAGGGAAAGCTCAGCAGTCGAGAGAGACGAGTGTCGGGCAGCCTTTCTCCCCTCAGTGCTGAGGGGGTCGAGAGCTGGAGCTCGCGTGGCCACGCTGTGGAAGCCGCCGCGCACGAGCCGTCCGCCGCTCTCCGCGCGTCCTGCGCTCCAGGCGCGGCCGAACGCCCCTCGGGCTGCGCCGCGCTCCGTCCTCTCGCGGCCTCGGGCCGCGCCACCACTCCGCGCCGTCCGGCGCTCGACCTGATCGGCGACGATGCCGATCGAGTGAGGAACACCATGTCCACGCGACGCACCCCCCGACCCCTCTGGCTCGTCCGCTCGGGCGCCGCTCTCGCCGGCTGCCTGCTCCTGTCCGGCGTCGCCGCCGCGGCTGCGGCCGCCGACACCGAGTACGGCTCCGACGACGTCGACGTGAACGTCAGCATCGAGGAGCTGGAGCAGCCCGGCGCCCTCTCGATGTCGATCGACGGCACCTCCGCCACGCTCGCCGAGGAGGGCTCCACCCCGACCGTGCGCGCCTTCACGGGGCAGCTGCCCGACGTGACCGTGACGGACACCCGGACCGTCGACGAGATCCCGGCCGGAGCCGGCTGGTACGTCCTCGGCTCGGCGAGCGCCTTCACCGGCGACGCGGACCAGGAGGACATCTCCTCCGACCACCTCGGCTGGACGCCGGTCCTCGTGGACGGCGGCGAGTCGGGCCTCGTGTCCGAGGGCGACCCGGTCGACACGATCCTCGACGAGGGTGCCGACGCCGTGGGCCTGTTCGACCAGGAGCTGCTCGCGCTGTCGCTCGACTCGCAGGAGACCGCGACGGACGGGTCCTGGACCGTGTCCGCGGGCCTCACCCTGAAGACCGAGGCCGACGTCGCCCCCGGCGACTACTCCTCCGTCCTGACGCTGTCGCTGTTCGAATGACCCCGATGCGCGCAGTCGCCTCCACGGCGATCGGCGCCCTCCTCGCGGCGGGCCTGCTCGCCTCCGGCGCGGCTCCGGCGACCGCGGCCGGCGCCTGGTCGCCGAAGGCCTCCTACACGTCGACGGACCGCGGCGACGGCACCTACTCCGTGCCGCTGCTGAACGCCGACGTGCCCGACGTCAGCGTCGAGCGCGTGCCCGCGTCCGAGAACGACGAGGGCCGCGACATCTACTACATGATCAGCACCACGATGCACCTCAGCCCGGGCGCCCCGATCATGAAGTCCTACGACCTCGTCAACTGGGAGATCGTCAACTACGTCTTCGACCGGCTCGAGATCGGCGACCGCTTCTCGCTCCGGAACGGGCAGAACTCCTACGGCAACGGCCAGTGGGCCTCGTCGCTCCGGTACCACGACGGCCGCTACTACGCGGTCTTCAACACCAACAACCTCGGCGGCTCCTACCTCTACTCGACCGACGACATCGAGGACGGAGCCTGGACCCGCACGGCCCTCGGCCGCGCCTTCCACGACCCGTCGCTCTTCTTCGACGACGCGGACGGCGGCACGCCGTACATCTTCTACGGCTCCGGATCCACCAGCGCCGTGAAGCTGAGCGAGGACCTGACGACCGTCGTCGCCGAGTACCCGAACATCCTCCGCACCTCGGACTACCCGGGAGCCGGCTACCTCGGCGGCCTGTTCGAGGGCGCGCAGGTGCAGTACATCGACGGGCAGTACTACATCGTCATCATCACGTGGCCCTCGGGCCAGGGCCGCCAGGTGGCGCTGTTCCGCTCGTCCGAGCTGCTGGGCCGCTACGCGACCGCCGACGGCAGCAACCCCTACGAGGGAAAAGGCGTGCTGAACTCCAGCGGGTTCGCCCAGGGGAGCCTCGTGCCGATCGCGAAGGAGGACGGCTCGACCGCCTGGCACGGCATGTTCTTCCGCGACAGCTTCCCGACCGGCCGCATCCCCGGGCTCATCCCGGCGACGTGGAAGGACGGCTGGCCGACGTTCGGGACGAACGGCTCGGTGCCGGTGGGCGGGAGCTTCCCGAAGCCGATCCGCCTCAGCCCCGAGGAGGAGCTGTTCGAGCGGCAGAAGAGCATCGTCGTCTCGGACGACTTCGACAACGACGCCCCGGCGAAGGCCTACCAGGACGAGTCGTGGACGATCCCGCCCGCGCCCTCCTACGACGCGTCGCTGCTCGGCGTGCAGCTGCTCCAGAACCCGGGAGCGGAGTCGGGGACGGCGCCGTGGGCAGGCCAGTTCGGCGCGACGCTGTCGGCCGACACGACCGACCCGGCGTCCGGCACCGCCGCGCTCCGCGTGGGCACCCGCACGCTCAACGGCTCAGGCCCGAGCCAGGTGCTCGCGAACAAGCTGCAGCGCGGCGTGACCTACACCGTGTCCGCGAAGGTGAAGTACACGACCGGCCCCGCGTCGGTCCGCTTCAACCTCTGCGCCGACTTCGGCGCGGGACCCGTGACGATGGCCTCCGCCGCCGTCACGCAGGGGCAGTGGACGACGATCACGGGGACCTACACGGTGCCCGAGACCGCGAACGTCGGCAGCGTGAAGTTCGCCGTCGAGACGCCGTGGGGCAATCCGCAGCCGGCGTCCTCGAGCACCGAGTACCTGCTCGACGACGTCTCGCTCGTCGGCGCCGCTCCCACCCTCGAGCGCCCGACGGCCGCCGAGATCGAGCCGAACGGCTCGACCCTCGCCCTCCCCTGGCAGTGGAACCACGCCCCCGACAACCGCTACTGGTCGCTGACCGAGCGCGAGGGCTGGCTCCGCCTCACCAACGGGAAGGTGCTCAGCGGAACGGCCGCGCACACGCGTCTCTCGGGCTCGCCCGAGATGACGTACCTGGAGGAGGCGCGCAACACGCTCTCCCAGCGCATCGTGGCTCCGAAGCAGTCGGCGGAGGCGGCGTTCGACGTCTCCGGGATGAAGGACGGCGACGTCGCCGGCCTCGCGGCCTACAACCGCGGCTTCTCCTACGTCGCGGTCAAGCGCGTGGACGGCGTCACCACCGTCGGCGTCGTGAACCGCAGCCAGCCGTTCGCGACCACGTTCGACCAGGCGGCCGTGGAGTCCTTCCTCCCCGGCACCACCGCCGCCCTCGGCGACGCCTCGCAGGTGCGCCTGAAGGCCGACCTCGAGCTCTCGGCCCCGGCCGGACAGCTCTGGACGACCTTCTCGTACAGCCTCGACGGGACGAGCTGGACGAAGCTCGGCAGCCGCGTCGGCCCGCAGACCCTCGACGGTCAGCTCACGCACTTCATGGGCCACCGCCTCGGGCTGTTCAGCTACGCGACGAAGACCGCCGGCGGCCACGTCGACGTCGACGAGTTCCTCCTGAGCGACACCCTCTCCTCGGAGGGGAAGGCGCTCGACCGCTCGCAGCTCGACGCGGCCGTCGCTCACGCGGCGACGCTCCGCTCCGACGACTACCCGGCCGACGCCTGGTCCGACCTCCAGTCGGTCCTCGCGAAGGCGCAGGCGGTCGGCACCGCGGGAACGCAGAACCAGATCGACGCCCCGGAGCGCGCGCTCAGCTACCAGCTGGCCCGCCTCGGGACGCTGAAGGAGGCGTCGCTCGACGTGACCGCCGCCGCCGCGACCCGCTGCATCGCGGGGAAGGTCGTCGTGACCGTGCGGGCGACCAACGCCGACGACGTGCCCGTCGCCCTCCGGATGGAGAGCGCCTCCGGCACGAAGACGGTCGCCGCGCTCGCACCCGGCGCCACGACGAGCCACGCCTTCACCACGCGGGCGGCCTCGGTCCCCGCCGCCGAGGTGGTCGTGACCGCGACCGCCACCCTCGACGGCGAGCCGGTGACGACCACGGTGAGAGCGCCCCACCCGGCCGCGTCCTGCGGCTGAGCACTCCGGGGGCGGCCCGCGCGGCCGCCCCCGCCCCCGAACGCGTCAGCGGCACCCGTCGCCGACGATCTCCTGCACGACACGATCAAGGAGGATCCGTGAGATCACCACAACGAGAAGCCGCTCCGAAGGGGCGGTTGCGGCTGAGGCTGCTGGCCACGGCCGCGCTGACCGCGCTCCTGGTGGCCCCCTTCGCCGCCCAGACCTCGTCCGCCGCTGAGGCGGAGCTCATCGTCAACGGCGGCTTCGAGAGCGGCATCAGCAGCTGGTTCGTCAACAACGGCAACGCCGCCGACGCCGGCACCATCGCGACGACCACGGATGCGCGCACCGGCACCGCCGCAGCGCTCGTCACCGGCCGCACGACCACCGGCGCGGGCGCCATGCAGGACCTCAGCGGCAAGGTCGTCGCCGGCCAGACCTACCAGGTCAAGGCGCAGATCAAGTACGAGAACGCCGCGAGCCCCGCGACCAAGCAGTTCTTCGCCACCATGCACTACGGCGGAGGCACCTACACGAACCTCGCGAGCGTCACCGCCACGAAGGGGCAGTGGGCGACGATCAACGGATCGTTCACCATCCCCGCCGGGCAGAGCGTCGCGACCGCGCGCCTCTTCTTCGAGACGCCGTGGACCGCGACTCCCTCGGCCGCGCCCGAGACGCACCTCATGGACTACAAGCTCGACGACGTCTCGCTGGTCGGAGCGGCGCCGCCCGCGCCCGCCTCGCGCACCATCGAGGTCGTGGGCAAGATCCCGGGCGACCACAACCCGCTCATGGGCTGGAAGTTCGGCGCCGACGGCTTCGGCTTCGTCGAGAACGGCCGCGTGTACATGTACATGACGAACGACACCCAGGGCTACGCTCCGAACCCCGCCACGGGCGTCTCGGCGGGCATCGACTACGGCAAGATCAACCAGATCACCGTGATCTCCTCGGACGACCTCGTCAACTGGACCGACCACGGCGAGATCCAGGTCGCCGGCTCCACCGGAGTCGCGCCCTACACCGGCAACTCGTGGGCTCCCGGCATGGCGAAGAAGACCGTGAACGGCGTCGACAAGTACTTCCTCTACTACGCCAACGGCGGCGGCTCCAGCAACGTGATCACCGGCGACTCGCCGGTGGGCCCGTGGACCAGCCAGCGGACCTCCACGCTCATCAACGCGTCCACCCCGGGCGCCGAGGCGGTCGCGTGGAAGTTCGACCCGGCACCGCTCGTCGACGACGACGGCCAGGGCTACCTGTTCTTCGGAGGCGGACCCGCCTCGACCGCGCTCCCCGCGGCCGAGCGTTTCAACAACCCGAAGAACATCCGCGTGATCGAGCTCGGCGACGACATGATCTCGACCCAGGGCACTTCCGCCGTCGTGGACGCGCCCGTCGCGTTCGAGGCGGCCCAGGTGTTCAAGCGCCAGGACAAGTACTACCTCTCGTACTCGTCCCACTTCGGCGGCAACGACTTCGGCGGCAACCAGACCCGCGAGCCCGGCTACCCGGGCGGCGGCGAGATCGGCTACATGATCTCGGACGACCCGATGTCCTGGCCCAAGGAGAATTACGCCGGCGTGATGTTCCCGAACCAGAGCCGCTTCTTCGGAGCCGGCACCGGCGGCAACAACCACCAGTCGGTCTTCGAGCTGGGCGGCAAGTACTACTTCACCTACCACGCGCCGACGCTCAACAAGCGGATCAACGGCGACACCACCCAGGGGTACCGCAGCCCGCACATCCAGGAGCTGCAGTTCAACGCCGACGGCACGGTGCAGCAGGTGGTCGGCGACTACAAGGGCGTCGACCAGGTGAAGGACTTCGATCCGTACCGCACCTTCCCGGCCGAGACCATCGGCTGGAGCAAGGGCATCGCGACGGCACCGCTCGGCACCCCCGCCGCGGGCGCGACCCAGAACCTCGTGCTGAAGGACCTCGACAACGGCGACTGGACCGCGCTGTCGGCCGTCGACTTCGGGGACACCGGAGCCGCGACGTTCACCGCGAAGGCCAAGGCGCTGCAGGCCGGCGGCACCGTCACCGTCCGCCTCGACTCCGAGACCGGGCCCGTCGCGGGCACCGTCGCGGTGAACGGGACGACCGGTGAGTGGACCGACGTCAGCGCAGCGCTGACCGGAGCGACCGGAGTGCACGACGTGTTCTTCAGCTACTCCGGACCCTCCGGCGACCTGTTCGAGCTCGACACCTTCGCCTTCACCGAGGGCGAGGCGGCTCCGGCACTCGACATCACGGCGAGCGCGGCGACCCGCTGCATCGCGGGCAAGGCGATCGTCACCGTCCAGGCGAGCAACGGCTCCGACGTCCCCGTCGGCGTGACCTTCACGTCGACGTCCGGCACGAAGTCGTTCACCTCGGTGGCGCCCGGCAAGACCGTGTCGCACGCCTTCACCACCCGTCAGGCGAACCTGCCCGCCGGTGCGGTGACCGTCGAGGCCACGGCCACGATGAACGGCGCCCCCGTCGAGACGGAGGTGAGCGCTCCGTACGCGGCGCGCCCGTGCTCGTAGCGCACGGCTGAACCACCGGGGAGCGCCCCCGGCCCTGCGGGGCCGGGGGCGCTCCTGCGCGTGCGGGGGAGATCTCGATACGCCTCCGGGGCTGCTCGATCAGCATGTTCGCCGTACTGCTGGTCGAGCAGCGGCGCCTCGAGACCCCAGCTCGGTCAGCGGGCGTCGGCCAGGCGCATCGTTCCGCCGGCCTGGGCGGCGAAGGCGCGGGCGGTCGCCGCGATGGTGCGCTGCATGACCCGCGCCGCGGCGGTCGGCGCGAGGTCCGCCGGGCGCGCAAGGCTGATCGTCCGGGTCAGGGTGGGCTTCTCGAGCGTCGGCTCCTCGAGGCGGATCGAGCGCAGCCCCGGGCGCCCCTGCAGCACCATCGCCGGGACGACCGCGACGCCGAGGCCCCGCTCGGCGAAGCGCAGCACCGCGTCCATCTCGGCGCCCTCCAGCACCACGTCCGGCTCCAGGCCCGCGGCGGCGAACGCGGCGTCGGTCGTGCGGCGCAGGTCGTAGCTGGAGTTGAAGACGATCTGCGGGAGGCGGGCGACCGCCGCCAGGTCGAGCGCACCGGTCGCGGCGAGGGGAGGCTCCGCGGCGGAGGAGACCACGACGAGCTCCTCGACGAGCAGCGGCGTCACCGTGAAGGCGCCGGGAGCGGCCGCGGTCGAGGTCGTCACCAGCGCCAGGTCGAGCTCGCCCCGTGCCAGCCGGTCGAAGAGGCTCCGCGACCCGTCCTCGGCGAGGTGCAGCTCCACGGCGGGATGCGCGGAGTGGAACGCGTGCAGCACCTCCGCGACGAGGCTGATGCAGAGCGTCGGCGTCGCGCCGAACCGCACCCGGCCGCGCTCGAGTCCGGCCAGCTCGGCCAGCTCGCGGCGCACCGATCCGGCGTCGGCGAGCATGCGCCGGGCGAGCGGCAGCAGCAGCTCCCCGGCCGGTGTGAGGGTGCTGCCGGAACGCGCCCGGTTGAAGAGCTCGGAGCCGAGGTCCTGCTCCAGCGCGGCGATCCGGCGGCTCAGCGAGGGCTGCGCGAGATGCAGCTCCTCGGCGGCGCGGGTGAAGCTGCCGAGGCGGGCGACCTCGATGAATCCGGTGAGCTGCTCGAGATCCACATGCATACCCTATGCGCATGGCCGTGCCCAGCATTATGCATTGGAGTAATCGAAGTGCCGTGCCTAGCGTGGAGGCATGACCACTTCAGAGACCACCGCACCGGAGCGCCGGATCTCCACCTCCGTCCTCGTCATCGGCACCGGCGGATCGGGCCTGCGCGCCGCGATCGAGCTCGCCGAGGCGGGCGTCGACGTCCTCGCGCTCGGCAAGCGCTCGAAGTCGGACGCGCACACCTCCCTCGCCGCCGGCGGCATCAACGCCGCCCTCGCCACGATGGACCCCGACGACAGCTGGCAGCAGCACGCGGCCGACACCATCACCGAGTCCTACCAGCTCGCCAACCCGCACACGGTCGAGATCGTCACCTCCAACGCCGCCCGCGGCATCCAGGACCTCGAGCGCTACGGCATGCCGTTCGCCCGCGAGGACGACGGCCGCATCTCGCAGCGCTTCTTCGGCGCGCACACCTACCGCCGGACCGCCTTCGCGGGCGACTACACCGGCCTCGAGATCCAGCGCACGCTCGTCAACCGGGCCGCCCAGCTCGAGATCCCGATCCTGGACACCGTGTACGTCACGCGCATCCTCGTCAACGAGGACGGAACAGTGTTCGGCGCCTACGGCTTCGACCTCGTCGACGGCACCCGCTACCTGATCCACGCGGATGCGGTGATCCTCGCCGCGGGCGGCCACAACCGCATCTGGCGCCGCACCTCCTCCCGCCGCGACGAGAACACGGGCGACTCGTTCCGCCTGGCCGTCGAGGCCGGCGGCCGCCTGCGCGACCCCGAGCTCGTCCAGTTCCACCCGTCGGGCATCATCGAGCCCGAGAACGCGGCGGGCACGCTGATCTCCGAGGCCGCGCGCGGCGAGGGCGGCATCCTCCGCAACGGCCTCGGCGAGCGCTTCATGGGCAAGTACGACGCCGAGCGCCTCGAGCTCTCGACCCGCGACCGCGTCGCCCTCGCCTGCTACACCGAGATCAAGGAGGGTCGCGGCACGCCGAACGGCGGGGTCTGGCTCGACGTCTCGCACCTGCCGCGCGAGACGATCATGACCCGGCTGCCGCGGGTGTACCAGACGATGCTCGAGCTGCAGATGCTCGACATCACGAAGGACCCGATCGAGATCGCGCCCACGGCGCACTACTCGATGGGCGGGGTCTGGGTGCGCTCGGACGACCACAGCACCGACGTCCCCGGGCTCTACGCGATCGGAGAGGCCTCCAGTGGACTGCACGGCGCCAACCGCCTCGGCGGCAACTCGCTGATCGAGCTGCTGGTGTTCGGCCGCATCGTCGGGCAGGCGGCGGCGGAGTACTCCGCCTCACTGACCGCCCAGACGCGCTCGGCCGCGTCCGTCCAGGTCGCCCGCGACGAGATCGCCGGCCTGCTCGCGGCCGACGGCACCGAGAACGTCCGCGCCCTGCAGCGCGCGATCCGCAACACGATGACCGAGCACGCCGGAGTCGTCCGCGACGAGGAGGGCCTGCTCGCCGGGCTCGCCGAGCTGGACGCGATCGAGGCGCGCATCGCCGACATCGGCGTGCACCCGGACATCGCCGGCTTCCAGGACCTCGCCCACGCCTTCGACCTCAAGTCGGCCGCGATGGCCGCGCGGGCCACCCTCGAGGCCGCCCTCGAGCGCCGGGAGAGCCGCGGCTGCCACAACCGCAGCGACTACCCGGACATCGACCCGGCCCTCCAGGTGAACCTCGTCTGGTCGCCCTCCACGGGGATCACCCGCGAGGAGATCCCCGCGGTGCCGGAGGAGATCCAGGCGCTGATCAGCGGCGAGGTCGCCACCGCGGGCAAGCTGCTCGAGTAGCAGGAACCGCGAGGGCACGACGCCGGCTCCCTTCCGAGGGGCCGGCGTCGTGCTGTGCGCGGCGCTCGCCGTCCTGATCGTCACCGCTGACCCGCCGGCGCCGCGCCGGTCCACGGTGAAGCCGCGGAGCATCCGTCGAGGAGGAGCGGACGATGCAGCCCGGAGGCCGGCGCCCGCGTCCGCGCGGGAGGCGGCAGCGCATCCCCGCCGGACGCCCGGCCGCTCTCGACTCGCCGACGGCGCGGTCCTACAGTGGCTGCGACGACCCTCGACTCCCGCCGCGGGACCGACGGCGCCGTCGCGAGCGGAGGGAAGCCGTGTCCTCGACCGCCCCCGTGCCCGGAGCCGACGCCGACACCTCGACGAGGCTCCGCGACTTCCACCAGATCCTCCTCAACACCGCCGTCGCGAACGTGACGACGAGCTTCCTCTGGTTCGCGCTCACGTTCTGGGTGTACCTCGAGACGCGCTCCGTCCTGGCGACCGGGATCATCGGCGGCGCCTACATGCTGCTCGTCGCGGTCTTCGCGATGGCCTTCGGCACGATCGTGGACCGGCACCGCAAGTTCCGCGTCATGGTGTTCGCCGGCGCGGTCACGCTGGTGTCCTTCGGCGTCGCAGGCGGTCTCTTCCTCGCGCTGCCCGAGGCGGCGCTCCTGGACTTCCGCGCCCCGTGGTTCTGGGTGTTCTCGGGCACGATCCTCTTCGGCGCCGTCATCGAGAACATGCGCAACATCGCCCTGTCCACGACGGTGACCCTGCTGGTCCCGGTGGAGGGGCACGCCCGCGCGAACGGCCTCGTCGGCACGGTCCAGGGCCTCGCCTTCGTGGTGACGAGCGTCTTCAGCGGGCTCGCCATCGGCCTGCTCGGCATGGGGTGGACGCTGGTGATCGCGATCGGCCTCTCCGCCGCCGCGCTCCTGCACCTCCTCTTCCTGCGCATCCCGGAGGACCGGCCCGCACCGACGGGGGAGAGGGCGCCGCTGATCGATCTCCGCGGCAGCATCACCGCGGTGCGGGCGGCGACCGGGCTGTTCGCGCTCATCGTCTTCTCGACGTTCAACAACCTGATCGGCGGCGTCTACATGGCGCTGATGGACCCGTACGGCCTCGAGCTGTTCCCGGTCGAGCTGTGGGGCGTGGTGCTCGGAGTGACGGCGACCGGTTTCGTCATCGGCGGTCTGCTCGTCGCGAGGTTCGGTCTCGGGAGGAACCCGATCCGGACGATGCTGCTGCTCGTGATGGCGATGGGCCTGATCGGCGCGGTCTTCACCCTCCGCGACTGGTGGTGGCTCTACGCCGGCGGCATCTGGATCTACATGACCCTGATCCCGGCGGTCGAGGCCGCCGAGCAGACGGTGATCCAGAAGGTCGTCCCCTTCGAGACCCAGGGGCGCGTCTTCGGCTTCGCGGCGGCGTTCGAGTCGGCCGCCGCTCCGATCACGTCGTTCCTCATCGCCCCGATCGCCGAGTTCGCGCTCATCCCGTACATGGAGTCGCCGGCCGGGCGCTCGGCGTTCGGCGGGCTGCTCGGCGACGGCATCGGCCGGGGGATCGCGCTGGTGTTCCTGGTCGGCGGAGTCGTCATGATCATCGCGGCCGGCGCGGCGATGCTCACCCGCTCCTACCGCGTCATGTCGGCGCAGTACCTGCGGGAGGCCGCGGCGAGCGGGGAGGCGGAGCCCGTCCGCACGGAGGCGCCGGAGACGCACCGGACCGCGCCGAGCACCGTCGAGCAGAACCGCTAGCGCCCGCAGACGCCGCCCGTCATGCGCCTCCGGGGGGTCCGGCGGACCGGACGGCGCGGACACGAGGGGGACGTGCCGGACGCCCCCTCCCCAGGGTGCGGCGTCCGGCACGTCGGCTGCGACCACCCGGTCGAGGGGCCCTCCTCGACTCCCGAGCGCTCCGCTGCCCCGCGCCTCCGGAGGGAGACATCGGGGCATGCGGCGCCGGCGGGGGGGAGGGCTCTGGTTCCCCGCCCCGCCGGCGCCGGCCGCCCGCGAGGGGCGGCGAGGATGCTCGTTCGGGCGTGCCTCGAGTGACGGCTACATGCCGTCACTGAGCATGGACTGCACCAGCTTCACGTGGCGCTCGAGGTTCAGCTGGCTGAACTCGCTGTTGTAGTTGAGGCCGTAGTTCAAGATGTGACCCGGGGTGCACTGGATTGTCGCGTCCGGTCCGTCCCAGGTGCGCAGCAGTGCCAGGGCCGAGTCCCAGCTGCTGTTCTCGCAGTTCGTGTTGAAGGTGGTCGACGTGCCCAAGCCCACGGTGTGCGAGATCTCGTGCATGGCGGTGCCCTCCACCATGTAGACGCGCTCCTTGCCGAAGCGGATCTGGCCGTAGATGTTCGCATCGGCCGTCGGGGTTCCGGGGCTGTACGAGACGGTCAGGGAGCGGGAGATGTTGCTGAGGCGGTTGTAGCGCGCCACGGCGCGGTCCATCGCGTCGGTGATGCGGGCGTAGGCGTCGGCCTCGTCCGCGGTCGGGCTCGCGACGCGGTTCAGCGTCCAGGTGATCTTCTGCACGGTCGGATCGGTCAGTGCCCAGCGCTGGGCCTTGGAGCCGGTGCAGGTCCACTGCTGAATGGGGGAGCCGTCGATCTGGCGGAAGTCCTTGTTGTCGAGGCAGAGGTCGCTGTGCCGATTGGCGATCTCGGCGTAGCCTCCGCCGACGGAGGTGATCCGCCACTGCTGGGCGGTGCTGCCGTTGCAGCTCCACTGCCGCACCTCCGAGCCCGGAGTGGTGCCGAAGTCGAAGTTGTCGAGGCAGAGGTTGCTGAAGGTGTTCTTGATCTCGGCGTAGCCGGTGCCGAGGTCGGTGACCTGCCAGCGCTGGTTGCTCCCCTCGGTGCAGCTCCACTGCCGCACCTCGGCTCCGGGCTGAGTGCCGAAGTCGAAGTCGTCGAGACACATGCTGCTGTGCTGGTTGCGGATCTCCTGCGCCGATCCGAGGCCGACCGGGGCGGTGGCTGCAGAGGCGGGCGAGCTGATGCCGAAGGTCGTGATGCCGACGACGGCCGCGATCAGGGCGCCGATCAGGCGCTTGGAGGGGTGGGACTTCGTTGTCCGGGACATGGGTGCCTTTCACAGACATCCGGCGTCCCCGAAGGGACGCGGATGAGGGTCGCAGGAAGGAGCCGTGTCCGAAGGGATCGGAGCACGGCAGAGGATGCGCCGGAGCGACCGGGATGGTGATCCGGTCGTCCCGCCGCGGGACGCGTCAGCGCCGACGCTCCGAGTGGGATGGGAAGCTGATCACGACCTGCATGTTGACGTGGACAACCATCGACCGGTCGCGGAGCCGGTGTCAAGTGCCGGTCTCGAGCGGATCCGGTCCGAGCCCCGCCGGGCGAGGGTGATCCGTCCACGCGGATCCCCGTGCTCGCAGGGAGAGAGCGCTCACACCCGCCGTCGCTGCGGCATCGCCCGGGAATCCGCCATTGTTACCGTTAACAAAAGTCGGTACGGTGTCACCTGAAGTGGGCAAGCGCGTCCTCGCGCCTCGCGTCCCACTCCGACCGGTTCGAAGGCGAACCTGAGAGGAACGTCGATGATGACGACAGCACCACCCTCCCGCCGCACCCTCCCGCCGCAGGCCCACGCCCGGCCCCGATGACTGTCGGCCCGGCCGACACCTTCCACGCGGTGACCGCGGTCGGCGCCCGCAGCGCGCGACGTCTCGTCCTCGCACCCACGTCGACCTCCGCCTCCGGATCACGGGTCGCCAGGCCCGCGTCCCGGGCCGCCTTCCGGCGATTCCCTCCCCGCCAGACGGACGCCGGACTCACCACTCCGCCGGCCGATCGCGCGGGCTCCGTCCTCCCCCTCCGACCCCTCACCTGAAGGACCCCCCATGTCACGAACCCCCCGGCAGGAGCGCACCCGGCGCTCACGCCTCCCCCGAGCGGGCGCCGCGCTGACGCTCGCCATCGCCTGCCTCGGCGGCGTACTCGGACCGATCGGCGCCGCCGGCGCCGCAGAGACCGTCCCCGCTCCCGCGCTGCAGTACTCGTTCGACGGCATCGGCGCGACGCTCGCCAATGGAGCCGTCGTCGCCGACTCCGCTCCGGGCAACCACCCCGGCACCCTGATCAACTCCGGCGCGACCAGCGTCGCGGGTCCCTCCGGCGCCTCCACCGACCGCGCTCTCTCGCTCCCGGGCGGATCGAGCACGTCGGCCGCGCCGCACGTCCGGATCGCCCCGGGCCTGATCCCCGCCGGCACGCAGGACGTCACGATGTCCGCCTGGCTGCGCTGGAGCGGTGCTCCGGACTGCACCTGGCCCTTCACGCTCGGCTCCAGCGTCGACTCCCACGTCCTCTCCACCACGAAGTGCGGACCGGCCGGCTTCGGCGCGATCAAGAGCGGCTCCGAGGTGCGGGCCGCAGGCAACACTCCGGTCGCCGCGAACCGCTGGGTGCACATGGCGGTCGTCGTCAAGGGCGGTCAGTCGGTCTCGACCTACTTCGACGGAGCTCTCGTCGGCCAGGGCAGCACGACCTTCACCGCCGCGTCCGCGATCGGCACGTCCACGTTCTCCGGCTTCCTCGGCAAATCGTTCTACGGCGCGGACGCCTACTGGGCCGGTGCCATCGACGACATGCAGGTCTGGACCTCCGCGCTCACCGCCGGCCAGGTGCAGCAGAGCGCCGCATCCGTGCACTCGGTTCTCGCGAACCAGGACGCCGCCGTCTCGCTCGGCGACACCTCGAACGTGACCTCGAACCTCGCCCTCCCCACGACCGGCGCCAACGGCTCCACGATCACCTGGACGTCGAGCGCCCCCGGCGTCGTCAGCACCAGCGGCGTCGTCACCCGGCCCGCCGCGGGCAGCCCGGACGCCACCGTCACGCTGACCCCGACCGCCGTCCACGGCGGCATCGCCGTCGTCGGCCGTGCCACCACCGTGTTCGTCCCGGCGTACGCCGCCGGTGACAGCGCCGAGGCCGAGCTCGCCCGGGCCGTCGCCGACGGCATCAGCAACGATCCCGCTCTCGCCGGACCGGTGCGCGGCAGCCTGAACCTGCCCTCGACCGGAGCCGACGTCGCCGCCACCGCCGCGCGCGCGAACAGCTCCAGCGCCGTGGTCAGCTGGACCTCGTCGAACGAGGCCGTCATCACCTCCGCCGACAAGGGCACCGCGCCGAACGTCGTCGCGAAGGGCTCGCTCACGCGCCCGTCCGCCGACACCACCGTCACCCTCACCGCGACGGTCACGGTGCCCGGCACCACGCCCCTCGTGCGGACGCTCACGCGCACCGTTCCGGCCGCGGCTCCCGTGGCCGCGAGCGACCTCGACGCGTACCTGTTCGCGTACTTCACCGGCGACAGCATCGAAGGCGAGAAGATCCGCTTCGCGACCTCCGACGGCAACGACTCGCTCACGTGGAAGACCCTGAACGACGCCCAGCCGATCCTCACCTCCACCATGGGCACGAAGGGGCTGCGCGACCCGTTCGTCTTCCGCTCGAAGGAGGGCGACCGCTTCTTCCTGATGGCCACCGACCTCTCCGTCGGCACCACCGGCTTCGGCGGATCGACCAACCGCGGCAGCCGCTACCTCGAGATCTGGGAGTCCACGGACCTCGTCAACTGGGGCCAGCAGCGCCACGTCGAGGTCAACCTGCCCAACGCGGGCATGACCTGGGCACCGGAGGCCACCTACGACCCCACCATCGACGCCTACGTCGTCTACTGGACCTCGGCCCTCTTCACCGACAGCACGCGCAACGTCGAGGACGGCAACGGACCGCAGATCCTCACGTCCACCACCCGCGACTTCCGCGACTTCACCACCCCCGAGGTCTGGTTCAAGGCCGCTGACGTCCCCTCGCTCAACAAGAGCAACGGACTGATCGACGCCACGATGCTCAAGGACGGCGACACCTACTACCGCTTCACGAAGGCGACCCAGACCAGCGGCTGCCCCTCGCCCGACATCATCGGACAGAAGTCGACGAACCTCCGCGCCACCACCGCCTCCGGTGCGTGGAGCCTCATCGACACCTGCATCGGCCGCACCGCCGGAACGCCGGAGGTCGAGGGTCCCGAGATCTTCAAGACCAACGAGGGCGACCGGGCGGGGTACAAGTACTTCCTCTGGACCGACAACTACGGCGGACGCGGCTACATCCCGCTCGGCACGAACTCGCTCGAGGGCGACATCCAGTGGACGATCCCCAGCAGCTTCTCGCTGCCGACGTCGCCCCGCCACGGATCCGTCGTCTCCATCACTGCGAAGGAGCGCGACGGGCTCGCCGCGAAGTGGAACCCGTCGCTCCTGGTGACCTCGATCGACGCCGTGGCGCGGACCGTTCAGGCCGGATCGACCACCGTCGACCTGCCCGCCACGGTGGGCGCGACGTTCAAGGACGGCCACCGTGAGACGGTCGCCGTGACGTGGGCGACCGCCGATCTCAGCTCGCTGAAGAAGGCGGGCGACACCGTGCAGGTGCGCGGACAGCTCGCCAACTCGGCAGCGACGCCGGCCATCGCCACCATCACCGCCACGGCTCCTCCCGGACCGTCGCTGACGGCCTCGGCCGCGAGCCGCTGCGTCGCCGGCAAGGTGACGGTCACCGCGACCGGCACCAACACGAGCGGCTCCACGGTCGAGATGACCGTCGGCTCGCAGTGGGGGAGCAGGACCTTCGCCGGGGTCGCTCCCGGCAAGTCCGTGTCCGCCGCCTTCACCACCCGGGCGACCTCGGTCACCGCGGGCGAGGTGAGCGTCGCCTCGAAGGACGCGAACGGCACCAGGACGGCCACCGCGCCGTACTCGGCGCTCACCTGCCGCTAGGCCGGTGACAGGGGAGGGGCGGCGTCCAGCCGCCCCTCCCCTGACCTCCTCCGTTCCGGGGCCTCCGGCCACCGGAGCAGGGGAGCATGGACCCTGGGTCCGTGCTCCCCGCATCCACCTCTCCCACGGAAGTAGACGAACAATGCGGTTCCGACGCACGACGGCCCTCCTGGTCGCCGCGAGCCTGACAGCGGGAGGGGCTGCGCTCGGCGCGGCACCCGCACAGGCCGCGGTGCCCAGCCCGGTCCTCTCCTACGACTTCTCCTCGTCCGCCGCCGTCGGCTCCGCCGTGGGCGCGGGCACGACCCTGACCGACTCCGCTGCCGGCCGCTCCGCCACCGTGCGCGGGACCGGAGCGACGACCGTCGCCGGTCCGCGCGGCGGCACCGACCGCGCACTCCGCCTCCCCGGCGGCGCCGCAGGCAGCTCCGCCGCCTACGCCGAGATCGCGCCGGGACTGACCACGGCGGCCACCACCGACGTGACCATGTCGGCCTGGCTGCGCTGGGAGGGGAACCAGAACTGCAGCTGGGCGTACGCGCTCGGGCAGTCGACCGAGCGGTACCTCTTCACCACGCCCCAGTGCGGAAGCAGCCTGATCGGTGCCGTGAAGAACGGCTCGGAGCAGCGCGCGGCCGACTCCGGTCCCGCCGCCACCGGCCGCTGGAGCCACGTCGCCGTGGTCCTGCGCAGCGGCGTCAGCGTCTCGACCTACGTCGACGGCCGGCTCGCCCAGACCACCCCGACCTCCGCGACCGGAGCGGCGACTGTCGGCACCTCCGCCTTCTCCGGCCTCCTCGGCAAGTCGTTCTACGGCCCCGACCCTCTCTTCGCCGGGGCGATGGACGACGTGCACGTCTACTCCTCCGCACTGACCCAGGACCAGGTGCGCGAGGACGCGGCTCCGGCCGCTGCCGCGATCGCTGCATCGGACGCCGCCGCGGCGACCATCGCCGTGACCGGACCCGTCACCAGCGACCTCTCCCTCCCGACCCGCGGCGCGGGCGGCTCCGTCCTCACCTGGGCGAGCAGCGACCCCGCGGTGATCGGCACCGACGGCTCCGTGCGCCGCCCGGCACCCGGCTCGGCGAACGCCACCGTGACCCTGACCCCGACCGCGACGTTCGCCGGATCCGCCGCCACCGGCACCGCGCGAACCGTCACCGTCGCCGCCGACACCGAGGCCGACGCCACGGCGCGCCTGCGCACCGCCCTCGTCGTCCCGCCGACCGTCGCCTCCGGAACCGCTCTTCCCACGGTCGCCGGCTACACCGTGTCGTGGAGCGCGGACGGTGCCGGCCTGTCCGGCAGCCGCCTCGTGAACGACTCGGCGACCGACCGGGCACTCGCGCTCACCGCCTCCGTGAAGGTCGGCGCCACCACGCTGACGAAGACCTTCCGCACCACCGTCCTCAGCGCCTCCACGGCGAAGACCGTGGTGTCGTACACCCGGACGCCGACCGGCGAGGACAAGGCGAACCAGGACACGATCGCCCGCGGCCTCCACCTGGCACTCGGCTCGTCCGTCGCCGACGCAGCACCGCTCTCGGGCAACTCGGGAGTCCTCTTCGCCGACGGGGTCTTCCTCGGAACCGACAAGGCCGACAACCGCGGCCTCGCGAACCCCTCGCTGTTCACCTTCGCCGACGGCACCGTCGGCGTGATCGCCACGCGCGTCCTGCAGTCGGGCGCGTCCGACGGCACCGGGGCCTCGAGCGCTCTGATCTTCAAGGCCACGGACGCCACCGCGTCCGACTTCACCGAGCTCGGCCTCATCGACCTCGGCACCACCGGCGGCGTCGTCGCGCCGAAGGCCGTCTTCGACACGGACCAGAACCGCTACCTCGTCTCCTGGACCGATTCCTCCGGGGCGGCGAAGTACACGACCGTCACTGACCTCGCCCGCACCGAGCTCCGCGCGCAGGCGTTCTGGCCGAAGGACGGCGGCCGTCGCAGCGTCGTCGTGACCGACGGGAACCGCGGTGCGGTCCTCGGAGGAAGCCCCGCCACCGTCGCCGCTCCCGACCTCTCCGGAGTCCCGGGCCGCGTCGCCGACGCTCTGCCGGGCGGCGCGCTGACGGTCTCCGGCTCCGTCGCCGACTCGCTCGTGAAGAAGTTCGGCCGCACGGTCAACACCGGATCCTCGGTCGCACCGCAGACGATCGATCAGGGCGACACCTCCGCCCTGTCCGGAGTGAAGGCGCAGCTCTCCTACAACGACGGCTCGACCGGCAGCCTCGGCATCGACTGGAACCAGCAGCAGCTCGCCGACCTCGCCGCGAAGGGCCCGGGAACGTACGACCTCTCCGGGACCGTCCGCCAGCGGCAGTACAACGAGCCGTTCGCCTACAACCGCGCGGATCCGACGATCTACCGCTACGAGCGCAACGGGAAGACGCAGTACCTCTTCACCGCCACGGACGACACGAACAACAACAACGTCGCCTCGCAGCACCTGCCGATCCGGGTCGCCGACAGCATCGACCAGCTCAGCGACGACAACGGCGGACGAGCCCGTGAGGTGGACCTCCTCAACCGCACCACGCGGATGGACCGCACCGCCGAGGGCAAGGTGATCGCGGGCTGCTACTGGGCCCCCGAGATCCACGAGATCGGCGGCAAGCTCTCCATCCTGTTCGCCCCGTGCTTCAACCCGGACAACGACCAGTCGAACCAGAACGGTCAGTGGTTCACGGTGCAGGCGCACATCATGCAGCTGCGCGACGGCGGAGACCCCGCGAACCCCTCCGACTGGAGCGCGCCGCGCGCCGTCGTGAAGAGCGACGGGAGCGCCCTCGGACGCCCCGGCACGGGACGCAACATCAGCCTCGACATGACCTACTTCGAGTCCGGTGGAACTGCGTACTACGCCTGGTCCCAGCGCTACGTCGACAACGGAGTGAGCGACCCGGCGACCTGGATCGCCAAGGTCGATCCCGCGAACCCCACCCGCGTCATCGGCGAGCCGACCCCGATCATCGTGCCCTCGCTGACGTTCGAGGACCACCTGTCCGAGGGAGCGTTCGCGATCCAGCGCGACGGGAGGATCACGCTCGTCTACTCCAGCAGCGGCGTCAGCCCGAAGTACATCGTGGGCGGCGCCTGGGCGAAGGAGGGCAGTGACCTGACCGACATCGCGAGCTGGACCAAGTACGACGCCCCGCTCCTGCAGAGCGTTCCCATGCCCGACGGCGTCCTCGACTACCGCACCTACGAGCAGGGTCCCGGCCACGGAGCCGTCACCCAGGACGAGGACGGCAACGACGTGTACGTCTACCACACCTGGGGCAACGGAGTCGGGGGTGACGGCCGCGACACCCGTCTCGCCCGCATCCACTACGCCGCCGACGGCCGGCCGGTCTTCGATCTGACGCCGACGGAGGAGGTCGCACCCGCGAACCGGACTGTGACCGCGAAGGTCACCGTCACGTCGCCGCTGACCGTGACCGCCACGGCGTCGACCCGCTGCGTCAGCGGGAAGGTCGTCCTGACCACTGTGGTCAAGAACGACAGCCGCTCGATCATGGACATCACGACCGTCACCGCCTTCGGCTCGAAGACCGTGACCGGAGTCGCTCCGGGATCGTCCGCGTCGAGCGCCGTCACCACCCGAGCGGTCTCGATCCCCGCGGGGTCGGTGGCCGCGACAGGAAAGGCCGTCGTCGACGGGAAGACCATCAGCACGCAGACGAGCGTCGACTACTCGGCACGCAGCTGCCGTTGAGAAGGCGGGGGAGCGGGCGCCACGATCGCCCGCTCCTCCGCTGTCCCGCCCCGACCGGCACTGCGCCCGACCTGCAGCGCCGCCACCTCTGGAGGACGACCGACGAGATGCACCACAGAGTGAGAACCAGGACCGTCCCGACCACCGGGCTCGTGCTGACGAAGGTCGTGCAGTCGCACCCCCTCACCGAGGAGAAGGACGACGGAGCGGCCGGGAGCGCAGCTGCCGTCGGAGGACACGACCTCCTGCTGATCAACGGCAACGCCCTCCCTCTCTCCTGAGCCCCCCTGCGCCGTACGGACGGGTCCTCGACCCTGATCGCCCGACGATCCCGCCGCGGCGGCATCACCACCGGCTGCGGACCGGGGCGGCGATCGGGCCGTATCCTGCTGTCCGGACCGATCGCTGATGTGCGAACCTCTCCTGAGCGGACTCCCGGATGCGGGCCGACCGTGACCGGTCCGGCCCGTTCCTCTCGTTGCAGCAGGAGACCGCCGTTCCCCAGGAGATACCCGTGATGCGCCTCGATCGATTCCTCGTGTCCCTGGCACGCTCTGCGCGGTGCACGAACCGCTGCGGAGCCTGCGGGCTCGACTGCAGCATCGACGTCTTCATCCTGATCGCGCTCGCGACCGGAGAGAACCGCGACGAGACCCGCCTGCGAGCAGTCCTCGACCTCCGCTCCGGCGACCGTGTCGAGGTCCTCGAGGTGCGCAAGCGGCTCCTCCGGCTCTCCCGCCGGGGCCTGGTGCTCCTGGAGAGAGGCAGGAGGACCGCACTGCAGCGCATCGAGCGCTTCTCGATCACGCGCGACGGCCGGGCCTTCCTGGCGTCCCACGCGAGAGCGCTGGACCTCCTCGCCGAGGAGATCCACGTCGCGCTGCTGTCCCGCTGACGAGCGGAGTGCCTGTGCGGGCGCACGCGGGACGTCTCCTGGTCGGCCGTCGTCGGACCGGTCGTGTCGGTGACGCTCCGCGTGGCGCGACTTCGACATGGACGTCGCCTCCGGCTGCGTCCTGAGCGCTCCGGGGCAGCACGAGGCGTCGCCGACCATCCTGGGCGCCGCGTTCGCGACCGTGCTGCCGTGGCGCGACGCGATGGCGGCGCTCCTCGAGGAGGCCGTCCCTGCTGCATCCTCAGCAGTGCGAGGCCGGCCTGGGGCTCGCCTCGACCCAGGAGCCGGGTCCGGGGACAGGCCTGTCCTGATCCTCGACCGCAGAAGGAAGAGTCTCGGTCCCGGTCGAGCTCCTCCGACCGGGATCCGCCTCGCGCCGGAAAGTGCCCTTCGTGCATCACCCCGTGCTGGAGAGCTGGATGATCTCGGAGATCACCGCGGCTCGAGTGTCGTCCGGTATCCGATCGCCTCCGAGGGAGTGGTGTGACCACAGGCCGTCAGCGGCAAGACAGGCGATGAACTGGCGGAGAGCGATCGGATCGGTCGCGGTCTCCTCTGCGGAGGGCGTCCACCTTCGGCGCACCTCCGCTACCGGCGCTCGGAGAGCGGTGTCGCTGCCCGTGGCCTGGAGGAGTCCGATCTGCATGTGCGTCGACGGCGTCAGGGCGACGGTGACGTAGGCACTCACGCGCTCCGTCAAGGTGGCCTCGTCCGCCGTCTTCCCCGCGACGTCGATCAGCTGGGCTTCCCAGCCGGCCGCGACGTGCTCCTGGAGAGCATGGGCGAGATCGGCTCGATCGCGGAAGTGGTACATCATTCCGCCGCGTGTCAGCCCAGCCTCTTCGGCAGTCGCTTCGAGCGTGACGCGGACAGATCCTTCCCGCGCCGCGGCGCGTACCGTGGCGTCGAGGATCCGAGTCCGGTTGTTGGGTCGCGTCGCGCGAGGAGACGTCCGAGGAGAGGGCAGGACCTCCTCACCGCTGGGTGGGTTCGATTCCATGTCGTGATCGATTCCGCCGCTCCCTCGGTCCGAGTGAGCGGCTAGGGACGGCGGGTGCTGACGCGGCCCGGAGGGTGTCGACGCGGCCGCACGAGCGGGTGCGACAGCGTCGGCCGCCAGTCTGCCATCCTCTCCTGCCGACGTCGGAAGGTGAGGCCCGACCCCCTCGGTGTCGAACTGTCCTGACGACGGCGCTGGTGCCTCTTCGTCAACCTGGTCTTCGTCGCCTTCGGCCTCGTCGGCGGGGCTCTCGTGCTCCGCGAGAGCAAGGCGGAAGGAGACAACCGCTACGACGTCTGGGGAACCGTCACGGTGACCCTGGGACTGGGCGCGATCGTCTACGGGTTCACGCGGGCTGAGCACGGATGGGGCGCGATCGACACCGTCGCCTTCCTCGCACTCGGCATCGTCCTGCTGACCGTCTTCGTGCTCATCGAACGCAAGGTCGACCAGCCGTTGCTGCCCCTGCGCGTCATCCTGCGTCGTGTGCGAGGCGGCGCGATCCTGATCCAGGCCGCCAATGGCGCCGTGATGATCGGGGCCATCCTCTATCTCGCGTTCTACTTCCAGATCGTGCTCGGAATGGGACCGCTGATGGCAGGGCTCGCGAACCTCGCCATGACCGTCGCGATCATGGCGTTCTCGCCCGTCACCACGAAGATCCTCAACACGTTCGGCCCCCGACCCCTGATGATCGTCGGGCCGCTCGTCTCGGCAGCAGGGCTCTTCCTGCTCCTCGGCATCACCCCGGACGGAAACTACTTCCTCCAGGTCCTGCCCGCCCTGGTCGTGCTCGGAATCGGACTCTCCATGCTCTTCGTGCCCGTCCAGAACCTCGCCCTTCTCGGGGTCGAGAACGAGGACGCCGGAGTGGCCTCCGCCGTCGTCAACTCCGTCTTCCACATCGGCGGGTCCATCGGTCTCGCGGTGTTCACCGTGTTCTACGCGAGCACCGCGGACTCCGCCATCGCGTCCGGAACGGCCGAGCTCACCGCATTCACCGACGGCTACAAGGCCGTGTTCCTGGCCGCAGCAGTGACCATGGTCGCGGCCTCTCTCACCGGATTCCTCCTCACCCGAGGGAAGAAGGAAGACCTGAACCCCGCCTGGGACGAGGCGGAGGCCGCCCTCGTCCACTGAGACGATGCCGAAGGGGCGGGCCGGTTCGTGCAGCAGCGGCAGACCGGCTCGCCTCTTCCCGTCCGACTCACGACACCCCGTACGTCGCCGACCGACGACCTCCCCTCGATGGGGAGTCGTTCGTGGATCGCAACGGTCCGGTCGTCCGACGCGGCCGCGTCATCCGGTGGGTCCTCTCCCGCGATGCCGGCTGCACCGCCGAGATCATCGAGGGTCGCGACCCGGTCGCCCGGCACATCACCGCAGACCGGAACGACGACGCCCGGCCGCCCTCAGGTGAGAGGCGGCCGGGCGTCGTCGGTCGGAGGACCCGGTCAGGTCAGCCGCAGCGGAGCGCCGGGTAGGCGGCGCTCACGGGAGCGGAGGCGCTGCCGACGGTGGCGACCCCCTGGACGGTGCCGGCGGCGACCGAGGCGGCCCGCGTGGTCACGGCCAGCGAGGCGGTCCGGCCCGCATCGATCTGCTGCGTCTTCGCGCCCCACAGGGTGTTCCAGCGGAGGTCGGCGGTCGACGCGGCCTTGTTGACAGTGGTCAGCGTGACCACCACCTTGCCCGCGACGCAGCGAGCCGCTGCAGTGGCGGTGACGGGCACAGCCGGCGCCTTCACGGTGATCGTCGCCGTGACGGTGCGGTTGGCCGAGGCCACCTCCTGCTCCTTCGAGAGCGAGAGGTCGAGCCGGCCGCTCGCGCGGATGTTCACGCCCTTGAACCAGGTGTTGCGGTCCGAGTCGAACAGGCCGCCCGCGTTCTGCGGGTCGGTCGCCGTGTGCGGGTCCGGGTAGGGGCGGGCGTGGTAGGCGAGGAGCAGGTTGCCCGACTCGTCCTCGACGAACGAGTTGTGCCCGGTGCCGGCCTGCTGGCGCGAGAAGTACTGCGTCTCGTCCGCGCCGAGGCGGCCCAGGTAGGTGTCCTCGGTGTCCAGCACGGGGAACGCGGTCTGCGTCCACGTCGCGGGGTTGAGGAGGTCGGCACTCGCGTCGGCCGTGAGCAGGCCGAGCGAGTAGTACTTGTCGACCGTTCCGCCCGAGTAGGTGAGGTACATGCGTCCTCCCTTGGACACGATGAACGGCGCCTCGACGACGCCCTGGTCGTTGCCCTCGGTGGTGTCGGACGGGGTCGGCGAGCGCTTGCCCGACTCCCACGGCTGGCTCTCGCCGTAGATGCGGGTGACCGCACCGGTCACCAGCGGGACGGTGCCCTTGGGCCCCATCGTCGCCTTGGCGAGGGAGAGCGTGTTGCCGTTGGGCAGGACCCAGTAGCCCTGGGTGGCGCCGTTCTCCTGGCGGTCGATGTAGCTGACGTCGAAGGCCGCGCCCTCGAGGACGACCGGCTCGCCCCACTTCGTCTGGTCGAGGAATCCGCCCTCGGCGATCGAGGCGTCGGTCCCGGTGTAGGGGATCAGGACGGTGTTGTCGCACCAGCCGCCCACAGGCGCGTAGCCCTTGTTCATGCCGGCGACGATCCACCAGGTGCCGTTGATCTTGTGGAACTCCTGCGCCCAGATGTATCCGCCCCAGCCGTAGAAGGTGTTCGGGTACTGGCTCTGGCGACCGGGCGTGCCGGCGTCGGGGTCGATCACGATCTGCTCGGGAGCGGAGTCGAGACCGGCGATGGTCTTCGAGCGCTTGAGGCCGATCTTGCGGTAGCTGGAGCTCTCCTCGATCGGGCCGAGCGAGTCCTGACCGTAGTGCGAGCCCGTGAGGTAGTAGTAGCCGTCGTCCTCGTTGAAGAAGACGTGCGGATCCGCGCGGGCCTCGTTGACCATCGCCTCGGGGTCCTGCTGGACGGAGCCGGTGACCCGGTAGGTCCCGGGACGCGAGGTGTCGACGGCGGTGGTCAGATCGTCCTGCCAGTCGACGTTGAGCGACTTGGTCGAGCCGTCGTTGTACTCCATCACGGCCTGCCCCGGGAGCGCTGCGGCGATCGCAGCGGATCCGGCGCCGGAGTCGACGGAGCCGCTGAGCGACTTCACACCGGTGTTCTTCAGGTCGACGTACTCGCGGTAGAACGTGCTGAACTCGGTCGAGGTCAGCGCCGTCTCGCCGGCCTGGCCCTGGGTGAACCCGGCGGGGAGACCCGAGCCCTGGACACCGGGGACGCGGGCGTCGGCGCGGGTGGTCGCTCCGGGAGCGGTGCCGGAGGCGAGGTCCGTGAACAGCGTCACGCGGCCCTCGGTGGTGAGCAGATCGGTCCAGAACAGCTTGTAGACGCCGAGGGCGGAGTCGAAGACGATCCGCGGGTCGGTCACGACCGAGCCCGGCGCGACCCGGAGGACGCGCTGGTCGCGGAACGTGCGGCCGTCGGCGGAGCTCCAGAGGTAGACGGAGTCCGTGGCGTTGTTCTGCGACGAGACCGCGCCGAGCGAGCCGTCCTTCGAGCGGAACAGCAGCGGCGAGCCCATCTGGGCGTTCGGGCGCTGCGCCTGATCGCCGTCCTTGAGGACGGAGAGGATCGACTGCGAGCGGTTCAGCGGCTCCCAGGTGGTCGCGCCGGCGGGCAGTGCGGCCGTGAAGAGCGAGTCCGCGCGACGGTCGTCGTTGTACGCCAGCGGGTCGTCCTTCACTCCGTTCGTCGTGGTGACGGTCTTGACGGAGGTGGCGATGCGCCCGCCGGGCACGGCGAGGGTGCTGTCCCACGCGTAGGTCTGCCCGGCGACGGCTGCCTGGAGGCGGACGGCGACGGGAGCGGTGAGGCCCGAGAGGTTCACGGCGCCGGTGGAGGAGACGCGCGCGGCGCCGGCGCCGGAGGCGGTCCACGTCACGGTGTTCCCGAGGACCTGCGCGGGCAGGTCGCCGAGCACGGTCGTGGGGACGTCGAGTGCGGCGCGCAGGTCGGTCGCCACGGTGCTGCTCGTCGCGCCCAGCTCGGCCCCGGTCAGGGCGCGGTCGTAGACGCGCAGATTGTCGAGGAGTCCGGTGAAGTACTCCCCGCCGCCCCAGTTGGCCTTGCCGATCTGCAGGACTCCGCCGGTCGATCCGAGGACCGTCGCGAGCGAGGGGCCGGCCGTCGTGACGGCGACGGGCTTCGCGTCGACGTAGAGGCGGGCGGTGCCGGCGCTCAGCACGAGATCGACGTGCTTCCACTCCGTGCTGCTCGGGCCGGTGAGGTTGCCCGAGGAGTCGCGGGCGCCGCTGTTGGCGTACCGCTCGACGGTGATGCCGTTCGTCCTGTCGAGGACGCCGACGTACTTCTCCTGGGCGTAGTCCTGGGTCGCGGCCGAGCGAGCGGCGAAGACCGACCAGCCGACGTTGTCCGCGGCGGCGGGCTTGGAGTCGTACGACAGAGTGACGGAGTCGCGACCCTTCAGCAGCGGCTGCCCGTCGGTCGCAGTGAGGTCGAGCCAGAACGAGGACGACAGCGAGACGGCGCTGCCCTGCCCGGTGCGGCCGGCGACGAGGGTCGGCGTGCCCTTCACGGCGGCGCGGGTCGACCTGTCGGTGAAGGCGCCTCCGCTCGGGGCGGTGTCGAAGGTGAAGTCCGCGAGCAGGCTCTGCGCGGGAGTGGTCGCCGCTGTCGCGGCGACGGCGACCGGCACGGCGGCGCCGGCGGCGAGGGCGATCGTCGCGGATGCGGCGAGGGTGGCGGCGAGCAGGCGCGAGGGCCTGCCTCCGCCCGGGGGTCGTGACGTCATCGTCGACGTGTCCTCTCGGGTTCTGCAGCGAACCGGTGGGCGGACGGGGGATCCCGCCTGCGGTGTGGTCTTCGCACGGTACCGGCGATTGTTCACGGTAACAAGGGAGCACGACCGACAGTTGCGAAATTCCCACACCCGTCGGTCGGCCCTTTCATGCAGAAAGCCGTAGCGGGCGGACCGACAGCTCCGCGCCCGCCCCCGCCCCCGCCCCGCCCGGTCAGTGCCCGCGCGCGATCCACTCCTCGCGGTGCGGCGCCTCCGCTCCGATCGTCGTCGAGTCGCCGTGGCCGGTCCGGACCACCGTCGCGGCGGGCAGCGTCAGCAGGCGCTCCGTGATCGAGTCGATGATCGTCGGGAAGTCGCTGTACGAGCGGCCGGTGGCCCCCGGCCCGCCCTGGAAGAGCGTGTCGCCGGTGAACACCGTGCCGAGCGCCTCGGCGACGAAGCAGACGGCGCCGGGGGTGTGGCCCGGGGTGTGCCGCACCTCGAGCTCGACGCCGGCGACGGGCACGATCCGCCCGTCGACCAGGGCGCCGCTCGGGGCCGTACCGGGGTGCACGGCGTCCCACAGCATCCGGTCGGCCTCGTGGAGCAGCACCGGGGCGCCGGTCGCAGCGCGGACTCCCTCGACCGCGTCGAGGTGGTCGTCGTGCCCGTGGGTCAGCAGCACGGCGAGGAGTCGGCGCTCGCCGACGGCCGCGAGGATCGCGTCCGCGTCGTGGGCGGCGTCGATGACGACGCACTCGGAGTCGTCGCCGACGATCCAGACGTTGTTGTCGACGGCCCAGGTGCCGCCGTCGAGGCTGAAGGTGCCGCTCGTGACGAGCTGCTCGATCCGCGCGCCCATCAGAGCACCACCACCGAGCGGAGCACGTCGCCGCCGGCCATCGTGGCGAAGGCCTCCTCGATGTCCTCGATCCCGATCCGCTCGCTCACGAACTCGTCCAGGGGCAGGCGGCCCTGGAGGTAGAGGCCGGTCAGCATCGGGAAGTCCCTCTCCGGCAGGCAGTCGCCGTACCAGCTCGACTTCAGCGAGCCGCCGCGGCCGAAGACGTCGAGCAGGGGGATCTCGAGCGTCATCTCAGGAGTCGGCACCCCGACCAGCACCACGGTCCCGGCGAGGTCGCGGGCGTAGAACGCCTGGCGCCAGGTCTCGGGGCGGCCCACGGCGTCGATGACGACGTCCGCTCCGAAGCCGTTCGTCAGGGCCTGCACGGCGGCGACGACGCCCGCCTCGTCGAGGCCGCTGGAGTCGATGACGTGCGTGGCGCCGAGCTTCTCGGCCGCGACCAGCTTCTTGGGGTCCCGGTCGATCGCGATGACCGTGCCGGCGCCCGCGAGAGCGGCGCCGACCACGGCGGCCGTGCCGACTCCTCCGCAGCCGATGACCGCGACGGAGTCGCCGCGCGTCACGTTCCCGGTGTTCATCGCCGCGCCGAGGCCGGCCATGATCCCGCAGCCGAGCAGGCCCACCGCGGCGGGGTCCGCCTCCGGATCGACCTTCGTGCACTGCTTCGCGTGCACGAGGGTCTTCTCGGCGAAGGCGCCGATCCCGAGGGCGGGGCTGAGCTCGGTGCCGTCCTCCAGGGTCATCCGCTGAGTCGCGTTGAAGGTGTCGAAGCAGTACCAGGGCTCGGCCCGGGTGCAGGCCCGGCACTCGCCGCAGACCGCGCGCCAGTTGAGGACCACGAAGTCGCCGACCGCGACATGGGTGACTCCCTCTCCGATCGCGCTGACCCGTCCGGCCGCCTCGTGACCGAGGAGGAAGGGGAAGTCGTCGCTGATCCCGCCCTCGCGGTAGTGGAAGTCGGTGTGGCAGACACCGCAGGTCTCGATGTCGACCACGGCCTCGCCCGGGCCCGGATCGGGGACGACGATGTCGACGAGCTCCACGGGAGCGCCCTTCGACCGGGCGATGACGCCGCGCACAGTGGTGGGCATGGGGGCTCCTTCGACGGGGGCGTGCAGGTCCGCTCCACAGTAACGACCGCGGGAGGCGGGTGCGCCGGGTGGACGCGGGCGCTCCCGCCCACTCCGGGGCCGGGCCGCCCGCCTCGCGGACCGCGACCCTGACAGTCGGTAGGGTGCGGGCCATGCGCACTCTGTACCCCGAGATCGAGCCCCACGACTCCGGCATGCTCGACGTCGGCGACGGCCACTCGCTCTACTGGGAGGTCTCGGGCAACCCCGAGGGCAAGCCCGTCGTGTTCCTGCACGGCGGCCCCGGAGCCGGCACCTCGCCCGCCCACCGGCGGCTGTTCGACCCCGAGAAGTACCGCATCGTGCTGTTCGACCAGCGGATGTGCGGCCGCTCCACCCCGCACGCCGGCGAGCCGGAGGCCGACCTCTCGACCAACACCACCTGGTACCTGGTCGCCGACATCGAGCGCCTCCGCGAGCACCTCGGCGTCGAGCGCTGGCTCGTGCTCGGCGGCTCCTGGGGCTCGACCCTCGCCCTCGCCTACGCCGAGACCCACCCCGAGCGGGTCAGCGAGATCGTCCTCCGCGGGATCTTCACCCTCCGGCGCGCCGAGCTCGAGTGGTTCTACGAGGGCGGCGCCGCCGCGGTCTACCCGGACCTCTGGGAGGGCTACACCTCCGTCGTCCCGGCCGGCGAGCGGGGCAGCCTCATCGAGGCGTACTACCGCCTGCTCCACGACGCGGACCCCGCCGTGCACGGCCCCGCCGGCGTCGCCTGGACCACCTGGGAGGCGTCGACCATCACCCTCGTGCAGAAGCCGGAGCTGATCGCGGACTGGTCCGATCCCGTCTTCGCGCTCGCCTTCGCCCGCATCGAGAACCACTTCTTCGTGCACAGGGGCTGGTTGGAGGAGGGGCAGCTGATCCGCGACGCCGGCGTCCTCCGCGACATCCCGGCCGTCATCGTGCAGGGCCGCTACGACATGTGCACCCCGGCCTTCACGGCCTGGGACCTGCACCGGGCCTGGCCCGAGGCCGACTTCCGGATGATCGCCGACGCGGGCCACGCCTTCGACGAGCCGGGGATCCTCGACGCGCTGATCGAGGCGACGGACCGCTTCGCGTCCTGACGGGCGGGGCGGTCCGCGCCTCGCGGCCGGGATGCCCGGGCGCCCTTGCCTGAGCGTCCCGCGCCCGGTGCCGTCGTGTCCCGGGAGCGGGTCTACCCTGATCAGATGCGCGCGGACGACGCCTCCGGGATGGAGGACTGGCCCACCGGCCGGCTGCTCTCCACCGCCTCCCGGATGGTCGAGCACGCCTGGCACGGCGCCCTCGCCGAGATCGGCCTCACCCACGCCGGCCTGATCGTGCTGCACCTCCTGCAGGCGGGTCCCGTCGCGCAGAAGGAGCTGGCCGCCGCGGCCCACGTCGAGGTGCAGACCATGTCGCGCACCATCGAGCGCCTCGAGCGCGAGGGCCACGTCTCGCGCACCACGGATCCGTCGGACCGCCGCCGGCAGCTCGTCGCGCTCACCGACGTGGGCAGCGAGGCCTGGCGCCGGGCGCACCGCCTCGAGGTCGACATGTTCCCGGGCTCGCTCGAGCACGGCCCCCTGCGCGAGGCGCTGCTCGAGATCATCCGCTCGGCCAGCGAGTCGCGCTGGGGCTGACCGCAAGCCCGAGCGGAGCCCGTCCGCGGAGCGCTAGCTTCGTCGGCATGACCTTCAACGACGACTCCCAGCTCAGCGGCGGCAAGGTCCGCCGTCGCGGCCGCACCACCGGCATCGCCGTCGGCGGGGGCGCGGTGGGCGTGGTCGTGCTCGCGCTGCTCTCGCAGCTGCTCGGCGTGAACCTCTCGGGCCTCGGCGAGGTGTTCGGCGGAGGCGGGTCCTCGCCGGAGGGCGTCACCTCCACCGCGGTGGCCTGCGACAGCGGCGCCGACGCGAACACGCAGGTCGACTGCCGCCTCGAGGGTGCGGCGGAGTCGCTCGACCGCTACTGGGGCGAGCAGACGCCGACACTCGGAGTCGCCTACACGACCCCGACCGGCGTCGACCTGTTCGAGGACAGCACCACCACCGGCTGCGGGAGCGCGACCGCCGCGGTCGGCCCGTTCTACTGCCCGCCGGACCGGACGATCTACCTCGACACCGACTTCTTCGACGAGCTGCGCACCCGGTTCGACACCTCGGGCGGATCGCTCGCGCAGATGTACATCCTCGCCCACGAGTGGGGCCACCACATCCAGAACCTGACCGGCGCGATGGAGTCGGCGGACCGCTCCGGCACCGGCCCCGAGTCGGACTCGGTGCGCCTCGAGCTGCAGGCCGACTGCTTCGCCGGAGCCTGGGTGGGCGACGCCTCGACGGTGCCCGACGAGACCGGCACGCCCTACCTCAAGCCGGTGACGGCGCAGGAGTACCAGGACGCGCTCGGCGCCGCGGCCGCCGTCGGCGACGACCGCATCCAGGAGCAGGCCACCGGCACCGTCGATCCGGAGGGATGGACGCACGGCTCGGCCGAGCAGCGGCAGCGCTGGTTCCAGGCCGGCTTCGAGGGCGACGCCACCAGCTGCGACACCTTCGCGGCCGCGCAGCTCTGACCGGGCGCCGCTGAGGGCTCCTCGCCGCTCCCTAGGGACCCGCGCGGGTCAGGACACGGAGTCGGCCGGCTCCTCCATGTACCACTCGGTGAACGAGCGCGCCCGCCCGTCGGGGGCGAAGCGGATGACCCAGAGGTTCAGGTAGGTGCGGTCGCCCGGATAGACGGTGCGCGCCTCCACCACGGCGGTCTCCTCCGTCAGCGCGACCAGGCCCCACGCGAACGTCGGGCCGGCGGGCTCCTCCTCCGCCAGCCACCACTCGACGATCGCGTCGCGCGGAGTGATCGCGTCGCGGTGCGGCGCCGTGAAGTACTCGGCGTCCTCGGTGAACAGTGCGGCCACGTCTGCCGCGTCGTCCGTGGCCCAGGCCTTCTCGTAGCCGGCGATCCAGCTCTCGATGTCGATCATCCGCCCATCCTCGTCCTGCCCGACGCGCGCGGGAAGGAGGAGGAGGGAACAAAGCGGCGGCCCGAGCTGTTGAGCCCCGAGCCGGTCGAAAGCAGAGCCGAGCGATACGATCCCGCCGACGACGGCCCGCCCGCCGCCGCGGTCCGGGTGCGCGTCCGCCGCCGACACGAAGGACCGCCGTGACCGACTCCGACAGACGCTCCCTGACCCGCTCGCCGGACCCGCGCCTCATCACCGCCGTCCTCGCCTTCGCGGGCATGAGCGCCTCCTTCATGCAGACGCTGGTCGTCCCGATCCAGTCCGAGCTGCCGACGCTGCTCGGCGCCGACCGCACCGAGACCGCGTGGGTGATCACCGCGACGCTGCTGAGCGCCTGCATCCTCACCCCGGTCTCGGGCCGCCTCGGCGACCTCTACGGCAAGCGGCGGATGGCCGTGGCCGCGCTGGTCGTGCTCGTGATCGGCTCGATCGTGTGCGCCTTCGCGGGGGACGTGTGGACGCTGGTCGTGGGCCGGGCCCTCCAGGGCGCGGTGATGGGCGTCATCCCGCTCGGCATCTCGATCCTCCGCGACACACTCCACCGCGACCGGCTCCCCGGCGCGATCGCCCTGGTCAGCGCGACCCTCGGCATCGGCGGCGCGCTCGGCCTGCCGCTCAGCGCCCTCATCGCGCAGAACACCGACTGGCACGTCCTGTTCTGGATGTCCGCGGGCCTCGGTGTCCTCGACATCGTCCTCGTCCTCCTGGTCGTGCCGGTGTCGACGCTGCGCTCGCCGGGCACCTTCGACGTGGTCGGCACGATCGGCCTCGCCCTCGGACTGAGCGGCGTGCTGATCGCCGTCTCGCGCGGCAACGACTCCGGCTGGACCAGTCCCGCGATCCTGGGCTCCGGCCTCGGCGGCATCGCCGTCCTGCTCCTCTGGGGCTGGTACGAGCTGCGGCAGGAGAGCCCGCTCGTCGACCTCCGGGTGGCCGCCCGCCCCGCCGTCCTCTTCACCAACCTCGCCTCGGTGGCGGTCGGCTTCGCGTTCTTCGGCGCCCAGATCACGCTGCCGCAGCGCCTCGAGCTGCCGACCGCGTCCGGCGTCGGCTTCGGCCTGAGCCTGATCGTGGCGAGCCTCGTGCTCGCGCCCTCGGGCCTGGCGATGATGGCGACGTCCCCGCTCGCCGCCCGCCTCTCGGCGCAGTCCGGGCCGCGGCTCGTGCTGATCGCCGGCTCCGGGCTGATCGCGGTCTCGTACCTGCTGATCCTCCCGTTCGGCGGCGAGGTGTGGCAGATCCTGGTGATCAACGCCCTCATCGGCGTCGGCCTGGGCCTCGCCTACGCCGCGATGCCGACGCTCATCATGCACGCCGTCCCCGCCTCGGAGACCGCCGCCGCGAACGGGCTGAACTCGCTGATGCGCACCCTCGGCACGACGCTCTCCTCCGCCGTGACCGCGGGCGTGCTCGCGCAGCTGACCGTGTCCGTCGGCGACGTGCAGCTGCCGAGCTCGCAGGGCTTCGAGACCACGTTCGTGATCGGCGCGATCGGAGCGCTGGTCGCCGTCGCCGTCGGCCTGCTCATCCCGCGGGCGCCCCGCCCTGAGGCGCGACCCGCTCTGCCCTGACCGGCCCGCGCGTCGTCGGCCGCGAGTGCTCCTCGCCGAGGAGACCTGGTCGCGGCCGGCGACGCGCGGCCCGCTACTCGTCCTCGAGCAGCATCCGCTCGATCTGCAGCTCGCGCAGCCGCGTCGAGGCCTGCAGGTTCTCGCGCGCGGCGAGCACCAGGCGGCACAGCAGCACCAGCAGCACGATCGCGAGCACCGCGACCGCCGTCACGACGACTCCGTACAGCGCGGTCAGGACTCCCCAGGTCTGGATCATCCCTCGACGCTACGGAGCCGCACCCGCCCTCGCGTCCCCCGCCCGACGGAGTGCGCGGGGCGAGGCGAGCGGCCCGTGCAGGGGCAGCGGACGCGCAGAGCCCTGCCCGCAGGGGCTCAGCCCGCGAACGCCCCGCGGTACGCCCGCGCCGGGTGCGTCGCCGGCAGCTCGTCCGTCCCGAACAGCTTGCGGCGCAGCGTCCCCTCGGCGTACTCGGTCTGCGCGAGGCCCCGCTCCTGCAGCACCGGCATCACCCGGTCGACGAACTCCTCGTAGCTGCCGGGCAGGATCCAGTTGACGACGTTGATCCCGTCGATCCCCGCGTCGCGCCAGCCCGCCAGGTGGTCGGCGATCTGCTCCGGAGTGCCGACGACCCGTCCGCGCAGCTTCGCCGAGAGCCGGGCCAGGTCGCGGACGGTCGGCTCGCGGTCGGGGGAGGCGTCGCGGATCCACTGCAGGTGGCTCTGGCCGGCGTAGGTCTCGATCGCCGAGAGCGGCAGGTCGGGGTCGAGCTTCTCGCCCGTCGTCGGGTCGAAGCCGAGGTTCGAGTGCACGAGGAAGGCGTCGGAGGAGAGGTACTCGTCGATCTCGCGCTCAGCGCGGCGCGCCTCCTCCTCCGTGTCGCCGGTGATGAAGGAGAGCCCCAGGTAGAAGGAGGGCGCACCCGCGCCGCGACCGGCCGCCGCGGCGAGGGCCCGCGTGTCCTCGATCAGCTCGCGGGTCTTCTCCGGCGACCCCGAGAACACGAACTGCGCCTCCGCGTTCCGCGCGGCGAAGCGCCGGCCCGCGGGGGAGGAGCCGGCCTGGAAGAGCACGGGGGTGCGCTGCGGCGACGGAGCCGAGAGGTGCGGCCCCTGCACGCGGTAGCGCTTCCCGACGTGGTCGATGCGGTGGATGCGCGCCGGGTCGGCGAAGGAGCCGCTCTTGTCGCGCAGGAGCGCGCCGTCGTCCCACGAGCCCTCCCACAGCTTGTAGACCACGTCGAGGTACTCCTGCGCCCAGGCGTAGCGCTCGTCGTGCTCCTCGAGCCGGTCGTAGCCGAAGTTGCGGGCCGCGCCGTCGAGGGCGCTGGTGACGATGTTCCAGGCGATCCGCCCCTTCGAGAGGTGGTCGAGGGTCGAGACCTTCCGGGCGAAGTCGAACGGATGCGACTGCAGCACCGAGCTCGTGAACGCGAAGCCGAGGTGCTCGGTGCTCACCGCCAGGGCCGAGAGCAGCACCGACGGGTCGTTGCTGGGCAGCTGCAGCCCCTCGCGGGCGTTGACGTCCCAGTCGCCGTCCGCCGGACCGTAGAGCCCCGCCACGTCGGCGAAGAACATCGCGTCGAAGCGGCCGCGCTCCAGCGTCCGGGCGAGGTCGATCCAGAGCTGCACGTCGTCGAACTCGTGCTGCCGGGCGTCGGGGTGGCGCCAGAGGCCGTGCTGGATGTGGGAGGCGGTGTTCATGACGAACGCGCAGAAGCGCAGCGGGCGGGGCTCGGTGATCACGCTCCCAGGCTAGGCCGGGCGCCTCCCACCGGTCTCGAACGACTCCGCGCGTAGGGTGTCCGACTGTGGAATCCCGCATCCCCGAACCCGCGCACGCCGTCCCTCCGCTGACGGACGCCGTCGCCGAAGCGCTCGACGCGACCACTGTCGCCGAGATCCGCGCCCTGCGCGACGACTTCGCGCGCTTCATGCTCCAGTACAAGTTCGGGATGGACGAGATCGTCACGAAGGTGTCGATCCTGCAGGAGGAGTTCCGCGAGCTGCAGGAGTACAACCCGATCGAGCACGTCACGAGCCGGCTCAAGTCGGCCGACAGCCTGATCGAGAAGATCGAGCGCAAGGGCTGCGAGACGACCTTCGACGGCATCGCCGACGCGATCACCGACATCGCCGGCGTGCGGATCACCTGCAGCTTCGTCTCGGACGTCTACCGCGTCTTCGACCTGCTCACCTCGCAGTCCGACGTGACGGTGCTCGAGGTGAAGGACTACATCGCCGAGCCGAAGGAGAACGGCTACAAGAGCCTGCACGCGATCGTCGAGGTGCCCGTGTTCCTCTCCGGCGGATCGGTCGACGTCTGCGTCGAGGTGCAGTTCCGGACCATCGCGATGGACTTCTGGGCGAGCCTGGAGCACAAGATCTACTACAAGTACGACCGCCAGGTCCCGCAGGAGCTCCTCGACGGCCTCGCCGACGCGGCCCGCACCGCCGCCACCCTCGACGCCGACATGGAGCGCCTCCACCGCCAGGTCCGCGGCCCGCTGCCCGGGGCGCGCACCTACGACGTCTGACGCGCCGCCCCACGCCCCCGATCGGGCCGCCCAGACTCCTGCCGATCGAGCAGCCCGCGCAACGGGCGTCTCGAGATCCCCCTACGGAGTCAGCAGCGGCAGCAGCGCCAGCAGCAGCACCGCGGAGCCGTTCAGCGTCGCGTGCGAGACGATCGCCGCTCCGAGCCGCCCGGTGATCGTCGCGATCCAGCCGTGCACGAGTCCCGCGGTGACCGTGGTCACGCCGAGCGTCACGATCGTCGCCGGGTTCACCATCTGGTGCCCGTGCAGCAGGGCGAAGACCGCCGTGGACGCCAGGATGCTGAACGCCATCGCCCAGACGCGGCGGCCGCGGGTGGGCGCCGACTCCGCGGAGCCCCGGAGCATCCGGTTCCGCACCGCGCGCATCACGACGCCGCGGCAGAGGACCTCCTCGACCAGCGGCGCGACGACGACGGGGATGAGGACCGAGCTCAGCACGAACCACAGCGGATCGGGGTCGATGTCGAGGTTCCCCTGCGCGTCCTGGAGGAGCGGAGCGAACGCGGCGAGCACGAACAGGATCACGACGCGCACCGCGATGCCGAGCCCGATCCCGATGGGCACGTCGATCCAGCGGAACCGCAGCCCGAAGTCGGCCGCCATCGTGCCCAGCCCGCGCAGCCGAGACGCCGCGAACGGGACGATCAGCGCGACGAGGTAGCTCGCGAGCGCCCCCGCGAAGGCGAGTCCGGCGGAGTAGGGGAGCACGCCGAACCCGAACAGCAGGATGAGCACGGCCAGCGGCAGGACGATCCCGACGATCGTGAGCACGGCGGTCGGCAGGCCCCAGCGGACCCGAGGATCGGGCAGGTAGAGGAGGGAGGAGTAGGGCGCCTGGACCGAGGGGAGGGGCTCGGCCGACCACGAGGGCGCCGCAGCGGAGTCGGGCGCGAGCGTCGCGGGATCGGGCGGCGGGAAGGCGTCGGGTTGCATGGCCGGGCCAGCCTACGCAGACCGCCTGGACGGGATCCGGGCCGCAGTCACTGCTCGGCGCGGGCCGGAACGGGAGGGATGTGCGGCGGGTCGCGGCGGCGGGGACCTCCGGGTACGAAGAAACCCCCGCCATGTAGAAGCTAGGCGAGGGTTCCAGTGGCTCCGACGGGCGTCGATCCCGTGACCTCACGATTTTCAGTCGTGCGCTCTACCAACTGAGCTACAGAGCCGTTGCGACGTGATGTCGCTGGAGAGGTGATCTCCTGAAAAAGGCCCTTCCTCTCGGAAGGGCCTCTTTGCGACCCTGACGGGACTTGAACCCGCGACCTCCGCCGTGACAGGGCGGCACGCTAACCAACTGCGCTACAGGGCCTCGTTGCGAAGACAAGCATACTGCCTTCGAGGCTGTTCTATTTTCACGCCCCGACCCTCTCGAGCCGATGCACTTTCCGGTGGTGCTGGTACTTCTGGTGGTGCTGGTAGTACCGACCCATCCGTGACCCCAACGGGATTCGAACCCGTGCTGCCGCCGTGAAAGGGCGGTGTCCTAGGCCACTAAACGATGGGGCCGGAGACTCGCGGGGCGACCCTGCGGCCGACCCCCCATGACTACCGACACGCAAGCATAGGGGGCCGCGGCGCAGGATGCAAAATCGACGGTTCCGCAGGCGGCGTGCACCCCGTCCGGGGTTGACCCGGGTCTAGGAGATCGGGCAGGGCCGCGGTTAGGGTGGGGCGGAATCGCTCTTCCCCCCACCCGCCCGCCGGAGCCGCACCGCCGCGGAGGGAGGGCCCCCTATCCCCGAGGTCCCATGCCCCACTCCCTGCGCCGTCCGCGTTCCGCTCGCCTCCCCGGCGCGCCGCGACTCGGGCGACTCCGAGGTGCTGCCCTGGCCTCCGCCGTCGTCGCGCTCGTCGCCGGCCTGCTCGTCGCCACTCCCGCCCAGGCGGTCGAGTACCCGTCGTGGGCCGACGTCGAGGCGGCGAAGGGCGACACCGCCGCCGCGGCCGCTCAGGTCGACCGGATCACGTCCCTGATCGGCGACCTCCAGAGCGAGGTCGCCTCCGCCCAGCAGCTCGCGCAGCAGCGCGGCGACGAGCACTTCGCCGCTCAGCAGGCGTTCGACGAGGCCTCGGACCAGTCGAAGAAGCTCGAGGACCGGGCCGCCGCCAGCGCCGAGGAGGCCGACAAGGCCTCGCAGCAGGCGGGCCTGCTCGCCGCGCAGCTCTACCGCAGCACCGGCACCGACCTGTCCGTCAACATCTTCCTCGACCAGAAGGCCGGCCAGGCCGACCAGCTGCTGTCGAAGATCGGGAGCATGACCAAGCTGGTCGAGCGCTCCTCCGCGATCTACGAGCAGGCCAGCACCGCCCGGAACACCGCGTCGTCCCTCGCCGACCAGGCCGAGGTCGCGCAGACGGAGCGCGAGCGCCTCCGCGTCGCCGCCGAGCAGAAGCTGGCCGAGGCGACCGCCGCCCAGGAGGCGTCCGAGGCCGCGCTCGCCGAGCAGCAGGAGCAGAGCGTCGTGCTCGAGCAGCAGCTCGCCGCGCTCCGCGACACCGAGTCGAAGACCGTGGCCGAGTACGAGGCCGGCGTCGCCGCCCGCGAGGCCGAGCGCCTCCGGAAGCTCGCCGAGGAGGAGGCCGCCCGTCAGGCCGCCGCCCAGGCCGAGGCCGCGCGCCGCGAGGCCGCCCGGGCCGCAGCCGCGTCCAGCGGCGGAAGCGGTGGCGGCGGCGGGTACGTCGCCCCCTCGGGCGGCGGCGGCTCCAGCGCCGTCAGCGACTCCGGCTGGGTCCGTCCTGCCGGGGGCCGCATCACCGGCACCTTCGGCCCGCGCGACAGCATCTCGACCGGCGGAGGATCCTCCGGCTCGTACCACCGCGGCACCGACCTCGCGGGCGGCTGCGGCATCCCGATCTTCGCGGCGCACAGCGGCACCGTCTCCTACGCGGGCCCCAACGGCACCTACGGCAACTGGGTGCTGATCGACCACGGCAGCGGCATCAGCACCGGCTACGCCCACATCATGTCCGGCGGGATCTACGTCCGCGTCGGCCAGCAGGTCCAGGCGGGCGAGCAGATCGCCGCCGTCGGCTCGACCGGCGCGTCCACCGGCTGCCACCTGCACTTCGAGACCCGCGTCAACGGCTCCGCCGTCGACGCCCAACCTTTCATGGCCCAACGAGGAGTCACCCTTGGCTGACGCACAGACGACCGCACGCACCTTCACCCCGGCACCCCGGGAGCGCGCCTGGAAGGGCCGCCTCCCGCTCGTCATCTCCGCCGCCTTCGCGGTCACGGCGGTCACCGCGTCCCTCGGCATCACCCCGGCCCTCGCCGACGACGCGAAGTACCCCTCGTGGGACGACGTGCAGAACGCCAAGAAGGACGAGGCGAGCAAGCAGGCCGAGATCGACTCGATCACCGGCCTCATCGCGAGCCTGCAGACCGCGGTCGACGAGAAGTCGATCACCGCGATGAAGAAGGCCGAGGCCTGGCGCCAGGCCAAGGAGGCGCTCGACGCCGCAGCGAAGGCCGTCGCCGACCTCGAGGAGAAGGCGACCACCGCCTCCGCCAAGGCCCAGACCTCGAAGATGCGCGCCGGCCTGCTGGCCGCGCACCTCTCTCGCGCCGCCGGAAGCGACCTCTCCGCCAGCCTCGTCGCCAAGGGCAAGGACGCGGGCGACCTGCTCTACCAGCTCGGCGCGATGTCGCAGCTCTCGGAGCAGTCGCAGAAGGTCTACGCCGACGCCCTCGCCGACAAGCAGAACGCGGAGTCGCTCGGCGATCAGGCCGACCGCGCCGTCACCGAGCACCAGGCGCTCTCGGACGAGGCCGACGCCGCCCGCAAGGACGCCGACGCGGCCGCCGAGTCGGCCCGCGCGTCGCTCTCGGCGCAGGAGGAGAAGTCGCAGGAGCTGGTCGCCCAGCTCGCGCTGCTGAAGGACTCCTCGGTCGAGGCCGAGACCCAGTACCTCGCGGGCGAGCAGAAGCGCCAGGCCGACGAGGCCGCCGCTCAGGCGCAGGCCGAGGCGGAGGCCGCCGCTCAGGCGCAGTCCACCGCCCGCTCCGCCCAGCAGCAGTCCTCGGCGCAGGCCGACACCGCCGCCCCGTCGCGTCAGACCGCGTCCCTCCCGCAGCCCGCCGCGCCGCAGCCCGCGCAGCAGCAGCCCGCTCCTGCTCCGGCCCAGCCCGCTGCTCAGCCGGTCGCCCAGCCGGCGGCTCAGCCGCTCCCGCAGCCGGTGACCGCTCCGGTCCTGGTGCCGACCAGCGGCGCCGTCGAGAACGCGATCTCGTACGCGATGGCTCAGCTCGGCGAGGAGTACGTCCTCGGCGGCATGGGCCCGGACCAGTGGGACTGCTCGGGCCTCACCAAAGCCTCGTACGCGTCCTCGGGCATCTACATCGGCACCCACTCGGCGACGAACCAGTACAACACCATGGCCGGCGCCGGCAAGCTCGTCCCCTACAGCCAGCGCCAGCGCGGCGACCTGATCTTCTGGGGTGGCGGCGGGGACTACTACCACGTGGCCATCTACCTCGGGAACAACCAGATCATCGAGGCCGCCGACTACGGCAAGCCCGTGCGCATCTGGAACACCTGGGGCACGCCCGCCGGCATGGTCGGCCGCCCGGCCGCCTGAGCCGCGGCCGCACAGCACAACGAGAGAACCCCCTCCTGTCGAGACGACGGGAGGGGGTTCCTTCGTCGGTGCGAGGGGTCAGTGACCCTCTTCGGCCAGCTTCTTGATGCCGTCCTGGACGATCTGCTCCGCCTCGGCGGCGTCGCCCCACGCGTCGACCTTGACCCACTTGCCGGGCTCGAGGTCCTTGTAGCGCTCGAAGAAGTGCTTGATCTCGTTCTTCGTCTGCTCCGGGACGTCGCCGATGTCCTGGATGTGCTGCCAGCGCGGGTCCTTCGCGGGGACCACGATCACCTTCGCGTCGGAGCCGGCCTCGTCGCTCATGTTGAGCACGCCGACCGGGCGGACGGAGACGCCCACGCCTGGGAAGACGGGGTACTCGAGCAGCACCAGCGCGTCGACGGGGTCGCCGTCGAGGCCGAGGGTGTTCTCGAAGTACCCGTAGTCCGTCGGGTAGACGAAGGAGGTGAAGAGCACGCGGTCGAGGTAGACGCGACCGGTCTCGTGGTCGACCTCGTACTTGTTGCGGCTCCCCTTGGGGATCTCGACGACGACGTCGTATGCGGCCATGCTCTCTCCTTGAGTCGGTGGCGCCGTGAGCGGCGCATCGGCGGACGGATCGGCCTCCGGAACGCTCGCGCGGGTGCGCGCGCGGGAGGGGCGGATCGCTGGCATTACGTTACTTGATGTGCCCGATCGCCCCCGCCTGACCCCCGCCGTCGCCGATCTGCGGCGGGCGGTGCGCGAGAGCCTTGACGGGCTCGACCCCGGAGCGCTCGTGCTGGTCGCGCTGAGCGGGGGAGCGGACTCGCTCGCGCTCGCGGCGGCGGTCGCCTTCGAGGCCCCGCGGGGCGGGAGGCGGGCCGGCGCGGTGATCGTCGACCACGGGCTGCAGGAGGCGTCGGCGGAGGTCGCGCGGCGGGCCGCGGAGCAGGCGCACGGGCTGGGGCTCGCGCCGGTGCTGCGCGAGGTGGTGACGGTGTCCGCCGAGGGCGGTCCGGAGGCGGCCGCCCGCAGCGCGCGCTACCGCGCCTTCGACGACGCGCTGACCGCGACGGGCGCCGCCGCGATCCTCCTGGGCCACACCCTCGACGACCAGGCCGAGACGGTGCTGTTGGGCCTGGCACGAGGAGCCGGTGCGGCCTCGCTGCACGGGATGGCGCCGGTGAGCGGGCCGCTGCGTCGGCCGATTCTGGGCCTGCGCCGCGAGACGACCCGTCTCGCCTGCTCCGACCAGGGGCTCGTGCCGTGGGACGACCCGCACAACGACGACCCCCGCTACTCGCGGGTCCGGGTGCGGAACCGCGTGCTGCCCGTGCTGGAGGACGAGCTCGGGCCGGGAGTGGCGCAGGCCCTGGCGCGCACGGCCGAGCAGCTGCGGGAGGACGGGGACGCGCTCGACGCGCTCGCCCTCGACTGGGCGCTCGAGCTGGTGGGCCAGGACGAGGCGGGGCACGTCACGGTCGACGCGCGCGGGCTCGCCGCGGACCCGCCGGCGCTGCGGCAGCGGATCATCCGCCTGGTCGTGGCGAACGAGTTCGGAGTCGCGCTCTCGCGCTCGCAGACGCTGGCGGTCGCCGCGCTGGTCACCGACTGGCACGGCCAGAAGGGCGTCGACCTCCCCGGCGTCCTCGCCACCCGCCGCGGCACCACCCTCGTCTTCGCACCCGCGGCCCCCTGACCCGTTCCCGCGACCCCCGGTCCC
>NZ_PSVY01000011.1:0-89456 GCF_002932635.1 Rathayibacter sp. AY1D1 | reverse complement strand
CCCCTGGAGCCCCTCCGTGACGCATCACGAGCACCCGCACGCCGCCACCCGCACCGCCGCCACCCGCACGCTCACAACCGCGCCCGCGCCACTCACCCCCGCACCCTCCGCCTCCTCCCGCCCGGAGCCCCGCGCATGAGGGTCACCGACACGAGCGACCTGTGGTGGCGCACCGCCGTCTTCTACAACCTCGACGTGAAGACGTTCATGGACTGGGACGACGACGGCGTCGGCGACCTCGAGGGCCTCGTCCACCGGATCGACTACCTGGCCGAGCTCGGCGTCAGCTGCCTCTGGCTCGCGCCGTTCTACCGGTCCCCCGGCCGCGACAACGGCTACGACATCAGCGACTTCTACGGAGTGGACGAGCGCTTCGGGCACCACGGCGACGTCGTCGAGGTGATCCGGACCGCCCACGACCGCGGGATGCGCGTGATCGTCGACCTCGTCGTCAACCACACCTCGGACCAGCACCCCTGGTTCCAGGCCGCCCGTTCCTCCCCCGACAGCCCGTACCGCGACTACTACGTCTGGCGCGACGAGCCGCCCGCCGATCAGCCCGCGAACGTGTTCCCGGACGCGGAGGACGGCGTCTGGTTCCGTGACGAGGAGGCGGGCCAGTACTACCTGCACCACTTCTACCGGCACCAGCCCGACCTCAACACCGAGAACCCGGCCGTGCGCGACGAGATCGCGAAGCTCATCGGGTTCTGGCTGCAGCTGGGCGTCGACGGCTTCCGGGTCGACGCGGTGCCGTACCTGATCGAGCCCGGCGCCCGCGACGAGCACGAGTGGCTGCGCCTGCTGCGCCGCTTCGTCTCGCGGCGCTCCGGCGAGGCGATGCTGCTGGGCGAGGTCAACGTGACCCGCGAGGAGCAGCTCGGCTTCTTCGGCGGCGAGGACGCGGACGAGCTGTCGATGCAGTTCGACTTCATCGGCAACCAGCGCCTCTACCTCGCGCTGGCCCGGGAGGAGGCGGCGCCGCTCGTCGAGGCGCTCGCGAGCCGCCCCGAGATCTCCGTCGGCAGCCAGTGGGCGAACTTCGCGCGCAACCACGACGAGCTCACCCTCGACCAGCTGAGCGACGACGAGCGCGACGAGGTCTTCGCGGCGTTCGCTCCGGAGCAGTCGCAGCGGATCCACGGGCGCGGCATCGTCCGCCGCCTCCCGCCGATGGTCGACGGCGACCCGCGCCGCGTCCGCCTGGTCCACAGCCTGGTCTTCTCGCTGCCCGGGACCCCGGTGCTCTACTACGGCGAGGAGATCGGGATGGGCGAGAACGCCGACATCCCGGGCCGCAGCGCCGTGCGGACCCCGATGCAGTGGAGCAGCGCCGCCAACGGCGGGTTCTCGCGCGCCGACGCCTCCGACCTGATCGCCACCCCTCCCGGCGGCGGCTTCGGACCCGAGCACGTGAATGCGGCCGCGCAGCTCCAGGATCCGGACTCCCTCCTGGCCCACGTGAAGGGCCTCGCCTGGCTGTACCGGCGGTCGCCGGAGATCGGCTGGGGCGAGTACACGCACCTCCCCTGCGACGAGCCGAGCGTGCTCGCGCACCGGATGTCCGCGTCGACCGGCACGACCGTCGCGGTGCACAACCTGGCGTCGAACCCGCGCACGGCGCACCTGACGCTCCCCGACACCCCCGCCGGGGCGCGGCTGGTCGACTCCCTCGGCGGCGAGTCGCTCCCGCTCGGCGAGGACGGCGCCGTGTCGGTGCCCCTCGACGGCTACGGCGCGCGCTGGTTCCGCGTGGTCACGGAGGAGTCGCGCCGGCTGGTCTGAGCGGAGGGGCGGGGCTCTTCTCGACAGTCCAGGAGTCCTCGCAGTCGCTCTCGAGTGCGACGACTACTGGACTCTCGAGGGAGGCGGGGCAGGGACGGAGGACGAAAGCACCCACCGCACGAAACGTTACGCACCCCAGTCCACGGCATCGTTGACGTCACCATCCTTTCCCGCCTACCGTGGAGCGCAACGTTTCGCCCCCGCCGCCGCACCAGGAGGATCCGCATGGCCCCCACTCCGCCGAGCCACCGCGTCCTCGCGAGCGGCAGCCGCATCCCCGCGATCGGCGCCGGGACGTTCGGCTCCGACCGCTACGACGCCGAGACCGTCGGCCTCGCGGTCGAGCACTCCCTCCGCGCCGGCTTCCGCCTCCTCGACTGCGCCACCGTCTACGGCAACGAGCCGCGCGTCGGCCGGGCGATCGCCGACTCCGGAGTCGACCGCGACGAGCTCTTCGTCATGTCGAAGATCTGGAACGACGCGCACGAGCCCGCGGCGGCCGTCGCCTCCGTCGAGCGCTCGCTCGCCGATCTCGGCCTCGACGTGCTCGACGCCGTCTTCGTGCACTGGCCCTTCCCCAACCACCACCCGCCGCACGCCGAGACCGACGCGCGCGATCCGCACGCCCGCCCGTACGTCCACGAGGCGTTCCTCGAGACCTGGCGGGCGCTCGAGGGCCTGGTCGACCGGGGCCTCGTCCGGCACCTCGGCACCTCCAACGTCACGATCCCCAAGCTCGAGCGGATCCTCGCCGACGTCCGCATCGCCCCGCAGCTGAACGAGATGGAGCTGCACCCCTGCTTCCAGCAGCCGGAGCTCTTCCGCTTCTGCCTCGACCACCGCATCCTGCCGATCGGCTACTCGCCGCTGGGCTCGCCGTCGCGGCCGGAGCGCGACCGGGTGGAGGGCGACATCGTCGACATCGAGCACCCCGCGGTGCGGGCGATCGCCGAGGAGCGGGGCGTGCATCCGGCCGTCGTGTGCCTCGCCTGGGCGGTGAACCGCGGCCAGATCCCGATCCCGTTCGCGGTGAAGCCGGAGCAGATCGAGGCGAACCTGGCCGCCGCCTCCCTGGTGCTCACGGCCGAGGAGCAGGAGGCGCTGCGCGGCGCCGAACGCAACAACCGTCTGATCAAGGGCCAGGTCTTCCTCTGGCCCGGAAGCACCGGCTGGCTCGACCTGTGGGACGCCGACGGCACGATCCCGGGCTGGAGCGGCTACGGCTCGCCCCGCGCCACCCTGTGACGTGGCCACCTACAAGGACCTGCAGCGGCTGACCGGCCTCTCGCTCTCGACCATCTCGAAGCACTACAACGGGCTCCCCGTGCGCCCCGAGAACCGGGCGGCGATCGAGGCGGCGGCCGCCGAGGTCGGCTTCCGGGTCAACGGCTTCGCTCGAGGCCTGCGCTCGCGGCGCTCCCGCACGGTCGGAGTGCTGCTGCCCGCCCTCGACAACGAGTTCCACCTCTCGATCATCGCGGGCCTCGAGCGGGCCCTGCGCGGAGAGGGCATCGGCGTGCTGGTCGGCGTGAGCCGCCCCGAGCCGGGAGCCGCGGTCGACCTGCTGCTCGAGAAGATGGTCGACGGGATCGTGGCGGTGCCGTCCGCGGGCGACGTCGACGCGCTGCGCCGCGCCTCCGAGCAGGGCACCCCCGTGGTGGCCGTCGACTGGATCGACGACGCACTGGTCACCGATCGCGTCGCGCTCGACAACGCGGGCGCCGGCGCCTCCGCCGCCCGCCACCTCCTCGACCACGGCCACCGCTCGATCGCGGTGCTCGGCGGGGAGGACGGAGTGTCCTCCACCCGGGAGCGGACCGCCGGCTTCCTCGCCGCCCTGGCCGAGCGCGGCGTGCACCCCGCCGCCGACGCCGTGGTGCGCGGCCCGCTGACGGTCGAGAGCGGGGTCGCCGCCGTCGAGCGGATCCTCGCCCTGAGCCCCCGGCCGACCGCCCTGTTCGCCAGCAACCGCGAGCTGACGGTCGGCGCCCTGATCGCCCTCGGCGACTCCGGACTGCGCGTGCCGACGGACCTCTCCGTCGTCGGCTTCGACAACGTCGAGCTGGCCCGCGTGGTCCGCCCGCACCTGACCACGATCGCCCAGCCGACGGAGGCGATCGCCGCCGAGGCCGCCGCCCTCGTCCGCCTCCGCCTCGACTCCGGGGCGGAGCAGCCCGGTCCCCAGGAGCGGAGGCTCCCCGGCCGCCTGCTCGCCGGCTCGTCCGTCGCCCACCTCCACGACCTCTAGGAGCTCCTCTTGCTGACCACGACCCTCCTCCACCCCGAGATCCTGCACGCGCTCGCCCGCGCCGGCCACGGCTCCCGCGTCCTCATCGCCGACGGCAACTACCCCGTCGGCACCACGCTCGGACCGAACTCCGCCCTGGTGCACCTGAACCTCCGGCCCGACATGCTGACCGTCGACGAGATCCTCGACGCCCTGCTCTCGGCGATCGTCGTCGAGGAGGCGACGGTCATGACCCCCGCGCCCGGGATCGACGTCCCCGCGCAGGACGCCTTCCGCCGGTCCCTCGACGGCGTCCCCTTCACCTCGCTCGAGCGGCACGCCTTCTACGCCGAGGCGCGCACGCCCGACGTCGCGCTCACCATCGCCTCGGGCGACCGCCGCATCTACGCGAACCTCATCCTCACGATCGGCGTACGCCCGGCCGACGCGTCCTGAGCGGGCGGGCGGGGCCTCGCCCCGCCCGACCCACTCCCTGAGAGTCCACGAGGCGTTCTCACGGCCGGCATCCCTACTCTGGTCGGCGTGGATCTCGACACCCTCCTCAACATCGGCCTCGTCGTGCTGTTCGTCCTCCTCGGAGGCGTCTTCGCGGGCACCGAGATGGCCATCGTCAGCCTCCGCGAGAGCCAGGTCCGCGCGATCGAGGCCGGCAGCGAGCGCGGCCGGCGCATCGCCGAGCTCGTCCGCAATCCCAACACGTTCCTCTCCGCGGTCCAGATCGGTGTCACGCTCGCCGGCTTCTTCTCCTCGGCGTACGGCGCCTCGACCATCGCGCCCGACCTCGTGCCGCCGCTGCAGTCGCTCGGCCTCTCGGCCTCCGCCGCCTCGACCGTCGCCCTGATCCTGATGACCCTCGTCATCGCGTACCTCTCCCTGGTGCTGGGCGAGCTGGTCCCCAAGCGCCTGGCGATGCAGAAGTCCGTCGCGTTCACCAAGGCCCTCGCGCCCCCGCTCAACGCCCTGGCGCGCCTGATGCGCCCCGTGATCTGGCTGCTGTCCATCTCGACCGACGCCGTCGTCCGCCTCCTCGGCGCCGACCCGCGCGAGAAGGGCGAGAGCGTCTCGGCCGACGAGGTGCGCGACATGATCTCCAGCAACACCGAGATCCACGAGGACAGCCGCCGGCTGCTCACCGACATCTTCCGCGCGGACGACCGCCGCGTCGCCGAGGTGATGCGCCCGCGCCCGGACGTCGACTTCCTCCGCGGCGCGCTCAGCGTGGCCGAGGGCTACGCGGCGGTCCTCGACCAGCCGCACTCGCGCTACCCGGTGGTCGGCGACGACTTCGACGACGTGCTCGGCTTCGTCCACGTGCGCGACCTGATGTCCGCGTTCCCGGAGGCGGGCCGCGCCGGCACCGCGAGCAGCGTCGCCGACATCACCCGCCCGATCCTCGCGGTCCCCGGTACGACGAAGGTGCTCGCGGCCCTGCGTACCATGCGGCAGGACGGCCACCAGATCGCCGTCGTCATCGACGAGTACGGAGGGACCGACGGCATCATCACGCTGGAGGACCTGCTCGAGGAGCTCGTCGGCGAGATCTACGACGAGTACGACGGCGCCCGCCAGGCGGTCGACGCGAAGGCGGCCGAGCAGCTGCACGACGTCGACGGCGGGATGATCCTCGAGGACCTGGCGGAGCAGCTGGGCATCGAGCTGCCCGAGGGTCCGTACGAGACGGTCGGCGGATTCGTCCTCGAACGGATCGGCCGTGTGGCCGTCGTGGGCGACTCGGTGCTCGTCGGCGACCACCTGCTCCGCGTGGCCGAGACGGACCGCTACCGCATCTCGCGGCTGACCCTCGTGCCGCAGCCCGCGTCGGAGCCGAGCCCGCCGACGGCGCCCGCCGTCTGACGGGCGACCGGCCGCGCCTAGGGCAGAGGGCCCTCCACCCAGCGCGTGGCGGCGCGGCCGCGGGCTCCGGGCTGCGCGATCCACAGTCCGCCGGCGTGCGGATGACGCGCCCGCTCGTCCGCCGAGAGGTCGCGCGAGGCGGAGGTGACGACCGCGATGTCCAGGTCCTCGCCCGCGAAGGCGATGCTGGAGGAGTGCGGGGCGTCGATCCTGATGCCCTCGCCCTCGACCGGGCTGCCGTCGGCCTCGAACACGCGGACGCCGCTCCCGCCCCAGACCGCGACCCACACGCGGCCGTCGGCGTCCACGGTCAGTCCGTCGGCGAACACGCCCTCCTCGAGCTCGACGAAGGGCTCGCGCGGGCCGTGCTCGGCGTCCGCGTAGGAGCGGCGGTGGATCACGCCCGACTCGGTGTCGGCCGAGTACAGCACAGAGCCGTCCGGCGAGAAGCCGAGTCCGTTCGAGAGCCGCAGGTCGTCGTCGAGCACGGTGACGGATCCGTCGTGCTCGATGCGCAGCAGGACGTCGTCGCCCGCCGACTCGCCGAGGGTCAGCGAGCCGACCAGGAGGCGCCCCTGCGGGTCGATCGTGCCGTCGTTGAAGCGGTGCCCCTCCTGCAGCAGCTCGGAGCCGCGCGTGAGGGAGCCGTCGACCTCCAGGATCGCGAGCCGTCGGGTCAGCGCGACGAGCGTCCGCCCGTCGCCCAGGGGCAGCGCGGCGCCGACCTGCTCGCCGACGTCGGTGCGCGAGATCGCTCCGATCCCCTCCGCGGTGACGGGGGCGGACAGGACCGCGCCGGCCTCGATGTCGACCCAGGTGAGGCGGGCGGTGTCCGGATCCCAGACGGGCCCCTCGCTGAGGACGTAGGTGGGGGTGCCCGCGGGCGTCGCGTCGATCATGCCTCCACGCTAGGCCGAGGAGGCGGGCGGTGTCAGGCCCCGCGGGACGGATCCGGGCTCGCGTCCACCGCGCCGCGCTCCGGATCCGGACCGATGAGCTCCGCGCCGCGCTCCTCCTCCGGGCGGGCAATGATGCCCGGAATACACCCGCTCGGCGGTCCGTGACAAGGGGTGAATAGCCCGGCGATATGGAGCCGCCCGCGGGTCTAGTGTCGTCTCGCCGCGCTCGGGACAGCGTTCCTCCGCAACGACGCCGGGGCGACAGGAAGGCGCTCGCCATGTCGACATCCACCAGTCCGCGCGGCCCGGTCCGGAGCCTCGTGCCCGCCCGCATCGACAGGCTCCCCTGGACCCGCTTCCACTGGTCGATCGTCGTCGGCCTCGGCTTCTCGTGGGTGCTGGACGGCCTCGAGATCCAGATCGTCGCCTCCGCCGGCTTCGCGAAGGAGTTCGGGCTCTCGGCCTTCGAGGTCGGCCTGCTCGGCACGATCTACCTGTGCGGCCAGATCGCGGGCGCCCTGATCTTCGGGCGGCTGAGCGACAAGCTCGGGCGGCGCAAGCTGTTCATCCTGACGCTCGTCATCTACCTGGTCGCCAGCGGCCTGGCGGGACTCGCGCCGAACTACGTCTTCCTCGCCGTGTTCCGCTTCTTCGCGGGCATGGGGATCGGCGGCGAGTACGCGGCGATCAACTCCGCGATCGACGAGCTCATCCCCTCCAAGTACCGCGGCCGCGTCGACATCGCGATCAACGGCACGTACTGGGGCGGCGCGGCTCTGGGTTCCGCGGCCAACCTGTTCTTCCTGAACGACGCGCTCTTCGCCGAGAACGTCGGCTGGCGCCTCGGCTTCTTCCTCGGCCCGATCCTCGGACTGGCGATCATCTACCTCCGCCGCCACATCCCCGAGAGCCCCCGCTGGCTGATGACGCACGGCCGCGAGGAGGAGGCGGAGCGCACCGTCGACGAGATCGAGCGCCGAGTGGAGGCGGAGGGCGGCGTGCTCGAGCCTGTCGACGACGCGAAGGCGATCACCGTGAAGGCGACGGAGAGCATCCCGTTCCGCACCATCGCCCGGGTGCTGCTGCGGCAGTACCCGAAGCGGACGCTGGTGGGCGCGACGATGATGATCACCCAGTCGTTCCTCTACAACGCGATCTTCTTCACCTACGCGCTGGTGCTCGAGAACTTCTACGGAGTCGAGCAGAGCGCGATCTCGTACTTCTTCTTCCCGTTCGCGATCGGCAACCTCGTCGGGCCGCTGGTGCTCGGCCACCTGTTCGACGTGTGGGGCCGGCGGAAGATGATCTTCCTCACCTACGGAGTCTCAGGAGCGGTCCTGGCCGTCTCGGCGGTCCTCTTCAGCATGGACGTCCTGACCGCGACCACGCAGACGATCCTCTGGTGCGTGTCGTTCTTCTTCGCCTCCGCCGGAGCCTCGAGCGCCTACCTCACCGTGAGCGAGATCTTCCCGCTCGAGCTGCGCAGCCAGGCGATCTCGTACTTCTTCACCCTCGGCCAGATCGCCGGAGCGGTCGCCCCCGCCCTCTACGGCGCCCTGATCGGCGACGGCAGCGACCGCGGTCCGCTGACGATCGGCTACTTCGTCGGCGCCGCCGTGATGATCCTCGGCGGCGTGATCGGCCTGATCTTCGGCGTCGACGCCGAGCGCCGCAGCCTCGAGAGCATCACCGAGCCCCTGTCGACCGTGAAGTCCTGAGGGCGGATCGCCGCCTGCCGTCCGAGCGCCGCCCGGGAGCGGCTCTCGGAGCCGGCGTCTCGGAACCGGCGCTCCGGAGCCGGAGTGGGCCGGCGTCAGTGGGCCGGGCGGTAGCCGGTCCGGTCGTCGGGGGTGATCTGGCGGAGGACGCGGGCGGGGACGCCGGCGGCGATGGTGAGCGGAGGGACGTCGCGGGTGACGACGCTGCCCGAGCCGATCACGGCCCCGTCGCCGATGGTGACGCCCTGGTTGATCGTGACGCCGCCGCCGATCCAGACGCCGTCGCCGACGACGACCGGCTTCGCGGTGCAGGCGCCGGCGGCGCGCTCGGCCGGGTCGAGGGCGTGGTTCGACGTGTAGATCGAGACGCGCGGGCCGAACAGCACGTCGTCGCCGATCGTGATGGGGGCGCCGTCGAGCAGGATGCAGTCGAAGTTCGCGTAGAAGCGGTCGCCGATCGTGATGTTGAACCCGAACTCGCAGCGGAACGTCGGCTCGAGGTGCGCGTCCGCGCCCACCGAGGCGACGAGCTCGCGGAGCAGAGCCTCCCGCTCGACCGGCGAACGCCCGAAGCTCGCGTTGTACGCGTTCGAGGCGAGGACAGCCCGCTCGCGCGCGGCGACCAGCTCGGGGGTCATGTCGTCGTACACGGCGCCGGTCAGGATGTGCGCGCGCTGGTCCTCGAGGGTCATCGTCGTCCGTTCGTCGGTGTCGGCGCCCCGACGGGCGCCCGCGCCCACGCTACGGGGCCGCCGCGCGCCGGGACACCGCCTCCTCCGCCGACGCACCGCTCCTGCCGCGGTGTCTCGATGACGGAGAGGCGTCTCGGCGGAATCCCGCAGCAGGAGCGGCACCTCCGCGCCGCCACGCCCCCGCCTCGCAGCAGGCGTCAGCCCACGTGCACGCCAGGCCGGCGGTCGCGGCGGGACTCCGCGCGGCGGAGGACCTCGCGGGTGACGGGGGCGACCTCGCCGGTGCCGGTGATGAGGAAGCGGAACATGTTCGAGATGGGGCCGCCCTCGGTCCACTCGAAGTAGACGTCCGGGATCACGCCGGTGAGGTCGCGGATCTCGAGCAGCACCGTGGCGATGGTGTTCGGGATGTTGCCGCTGGTCACCGTCAGCACGCGGAAGCCGTGGCAGACGCGGCCCTGCACGACCAGGTCCTCCTCGAAGTCGGAGGAGTCGGTGGTGTGCACCTCGAGGAAGAGCACCGGGCCGCGCATCGGCAGGTTGCTGTCGCGCTGCTCCTCCGCCAGCTTGTCCCGGTACTCCGCCTCGGAGCCGTCGTCGGGCTCGTTCGCGAGGATGCGGATCACGCCGTAGTCGTCGGCGTCCGTGGTGAGGAAGTCGATCGCTGCGGCGTCGAACGCCACGGAGGTGGCGCGCAGCTGGAACGAGCGGTGCACCCGCGAGACGAGCGAGACCGCGAGGATGCCGACGATGAAGACCGCCGCGATCCGCACGCCGTCGGGCCTCTCGACCACGTTCACGACCGTCGTGTAGACGAAGACCAGCGCGATGACCGCGAAGCCCACGGCGCGCTTGCGCTGCTTCCTGCGCTTCGCCGAGAGGAACACGGCGACGGACGCGGAGGTGATCAGCACCAGCACGCCGGTCGCGTAGGCGCCGCCCTGCGCGTCGACGTCGGCGCGGAAGAGGATCGTGATGACGAAGGCCACGACGGTGAAGACGAGCACGAGCGGACGGACGGCGCCGGCCCACTGCGGCGCCATGCCGTAGCGGGGCAGGTAGCGCGGGACGATGTTGAGCAGGCCGGCCAGCGCGGAGGCGCCCGCGAACCAGAGGATGCAGATCGTCGCGACGTCGTAGACCGTGCCGAAGCCCTCGCCGAGGTACTCGTGCGCGAGGTAGGCCAGCGCGCGGCCGTTGGCCTCGCCGCCCGGCTGGAACTGCGCCTGCGGGATGAGCAGCGTAGTGACGAAGCTCGAGGTGATGAGGAACGCCGACATCGTGACGGCGGCGGTGATGAGCAGCCGCTTCGCCCCGCGGATGCGGCCGACGGGGGCGTCCTCGGTGTCGCCCGCGTCGCCGCGGATCTGCGGCATGACCGCGACCCCGGTCTCGAAGCCGGAGAGCCCGAGCGCGAGCTTGGGGAACACGATGAGCGCGATGCCGACCATGATCAGCGGATTCCCGTGCTGGGTCGTGAGCGCCGACCACCAGTCGCCGATGACGACGGGGTTCTCGGCCACGTGCCCGATCGCCACGGCGATCACGATCGCGTTGAGCAGGAGGAACACGGCCACGAGCACGACCGCGATCGAGATGGCCTCGCGGAACCCGCGCAGGAACACGATCCCCAGCAGGGCGATCAGCCCCAGCGTGAGCGGCACCTCCGCCCCGTGGAACCAGGCGGGGGCGAACGGGTTCTCGACCGCGTGCGCCGTCGCGTCGGCCGCCGAGAGGGTGATCGTGATCATGAAGTCGGTGGCCGCGAACCCCAGCAGCACGAGCACGAAGAGCTTGCCGCCCCACCAGGGCAGCAGGCGCTCGAGCATCGCGATCGACCCCTCGCCGCGGAAGCTCTCGCGGGCCACGCGGCGGTAGACGGGGAGCGCGCCGAGGAGCGTCAGCACCACCAGGACGATCGTCGCGAGCGGAGAGACGAGGCCCGCGGCGAGCGCCGCGATGGCCGGCTGGTAGCCGAGGGTCGAGAAGTAGTCGACGCCGGTGAGGCACATGACGCGCCACCACGAGTGCGTCCTGCCGGTGGCCGCGTGGGGGCCGGGGTGCGCTCCGGAGTCGTCGCGGAGGCCCTCGAGGAGCCACGCCTTCACCCCGCCCGCGCGCGCGGAGGAGAGAGGGGAGGGTTCGAGGGCGTCGGGGTCGCCACGGACGACGGAAGAGGTCACTGGATGTTTCTACTCGCCGTGAGGAGCGCGCCCGCCCGGAATGAGCGGATCCTCACGCTTTCCTCACGGGTAATCGGCTGGGGAGGGACGTCGGCGCGCGATCCCGCGTCGTGAGGGGGTCGTGAGCGTCGCGCGAGCGGACCGTGCGGATCGGCCCGGTACGCGTCCGCGTTCCGTCAGGATCCCCTTGCACCCGCCGTCGCGGGCAGACGATGGCGCTCGTGCACCTGCTCCTCCGCCTCCTCGACGCCGGCCCCCGCTGGGGCCGCCACACCGTCGGTGCGAGCCGGTACCGCGTCGTCCGGAGCGAGCTCGTCGTCTTCGCGCCCGGCACCTCCGCCGAGGAGCGGAGGCGCCTCCGCCTGCACGCGGCCGGTCCGCAGCTGGTCGTGGCCGTGACGGCCGCCGGCGCCGTCGGGACGCTCGCGCTCGACCGGCTGCCGCTCCTCCTGCTGGCCGCGCTCGCCCTGCCGACCGCGTCGCTCCTGCTCCTCTCGGCCCGCTCGACCCGCCGCCTCCGCCAGGCCTGCGCCCGCCGGCTCGTGATCGCGGACGTCGACTCCCCCGCCGTCGCCGAGCAGGCGGCGATCGCGGCCGCGCTGCGGCGGGCCGACCGGCTGCTCGACGCCGGCGTCCTCACTCCGCTCGAGCACGAGGAGGTGTGGGCCTGCGCCCACGACCGGGTCGCGGGCCGCGTGGCTGACCGCCGCTCCCAGCCCCGGGCGGGAGGATCGGGTACGTCCGCCACCGATGGGAGCCCCTCATGACCACACCGCGCCGCGCACTGATCCTCGTCGACGTGCAGCAGGAGTACTTCAGCGGCCCGCTCGAGATCCAGTACCCGCCGCACGCGCAGTCGCTGCCGAGGATCGCCGCCGCCCTCGACTCCGCCGCCGCCGCGGGCCTCCCGATCGCCGTCGTCCAGCACAGCGCGGGCGAGGGAGCGCCGATCTTCGACCCGTCGGGTCCGTCCTTCGCGCTGCACCCGGAGATCGAGAAGCGCCGCTCGGATTCGTGGAAGAACGTCACGAAGCAGTTCGGCACGGTCTTCGCGGGGACCGACCTGCTCGACTGGCTCCGCGAGCACGACGTCGACACGATCACCCTCGTCGGCTACATGACCAACAACTGCATCCTCGCCTCGGCCGCCGAGGCGGAGACGCACGGGCTCCGCGCCGAGGTCCTCTCGGATGCGACGGGCGCGATCGCGATCGCGAACGACGCCGGCTCGATCGACGCGCACTCCCTGCACACCACGCTGATGGCGCTGCTCAACTCGAACTTCGCCGCCGTCGCCCCGACCACGGTCTGGATCTCGGCGCTGAAGGGCGAGTACACCCTCCCCATGAGCAGCCTGCCCGAGTCGGCGACGGCGGGCGCCGCTCGCTGACCCCTCCGCGCGAGATGCCGCTCCGGTGCGGCCGGCACAGCGTGTCGCGGACCGGAGCGGCACCTCGCGGAGGGAGGACGGTGCGCCTCAGCGCAGCGACTCGAGCACGGCCTCCAGCTCGTCGACGGCGAAGTCGATCTCGGCAGCGGTGACCACGAGCGGCGGCGCCAGGCGGATCGTCGAGCCGTGCGTGTCCTTGGCCAGCACTCCGCGGGCCATCAGGGCCTCGCAGACGGCGCGGCCCGAGGCGAGCCCCGGGTCGATGTCGATGCCGGCCCAGAGTCCGGCGCCGCGGACGGCCACCACTCCCCGGCCGATGAGCGCCTCGAGGCGGGCGTGCAGCTGGGCGCCGCGCTCGCGGGCGAGGGCCTGGTACTCGCCGGTCGCGAGCATCTCGACGACCGCGAGGCCGACGGCCGCGGCGAGCGGGTTGCCGCCGAAGGTGGAGCCGTGCTGGCCCGGCTGCAGGACACCGAGCACGTCGGCGTTCGCGACCACGGCCGAGACGGGGACGATGCCGCCGCCGAGCGCCTTGCCGAGCAGGTAGACGTCGGGGACGACTCCGACCAGGTCGCAGGCGAAGGTGGCGCCGGTGCGGCCGAGGCCGGACTGGATCTCATCCGCGATGAAGAGGACGTTGCGGCGAGCGGTGATCTCGCGGACGGCCGGGAGGTAGTCGGCCGGCGGCACGACGATGCCCGCCTCGCCCTGGATCGGCTCGATCAGCACGGCGACGGTGTCGTCGTCGATCGCGGCCTCGAGGGCCTCCGCGTCCCCGAACGGGACCGTGCGGAATCCGGGCGTGAACGGGGCGAAGCCGTCGCGCGCCTCCGCGTCGTCGCTGAACGAGATGATCGTGGTCGTGCGGCCGTGGAAGTTGCCCGCCGCGACGATGATGTTCGCCCGGCCCGGAGCGACGCCCTTGACCCGGTAGCCCCAGGCGCGGGCGACCTTGATGCCCGACTCGACCGCCTCCGCGCCCGTGTTCATCGGCAGGACCATGTCCTTGCCGGCGAGCGCGGCGAGCGCCGTGACGAACGGGCCGAGGCGGTCGTTGTGGAACGCGCGGCTGGTCAGGGTGACGCGGCCGAGCTGCTCGCGGGCCGCCTCCAGCAGCACCGGGTGCGAGTGGCCGAAGTTCACGGCGGAGTAGGCGGCGAGGCAGTCGAGGTAGCGGACGCCCTCGACGTCGGTGATCCAGGCGCCGTCGCCGGTGGCCGCGACGACGGGCAGCGGGTGGTAGTTGTGGGCGGCGTGCTCCTCCTCCGCGGCGATGAGGGCGGCGGAGCGGGCGGTGTCGGTGTCGGTGATGCTCATGTCGTTCCTCCTGAGGGGACGATCGACTCTCCAGGAGTCGTCGCACTCGGCGTCGAGTGCGACGGATCGTGGACAGTGGAGGGTGGGTCGGCGCTGCTGGTCGCCGACCACGGGGAGTGGGTCAGCGGCGCAGCTCGAGCGTGCAGCACTTCACGCCGCCGCCGCCGAGCAGCAGCTCGGACAGGTCGACGCCGATCGGGTTGTAGCCGCGCTCGCGCAGCTGGCGCTCGAAGCCCGTCGCGCGGGAGGCGATGACGACGTTGAGGCCGTCGGAGAAGGAGTTGAGCCCGAGCACGGACGCGTCCTCCTCCGAGACGAGGATCGCGTCGGGGTAGAGCTCGCGGAGGGTGCGGTTGCCCTCCTCGCTGAACGCGCTCGGAAGATAGGCGATGTTCGTGTCGTCGAGCACGGCGATCGCGGTGTCGAGGTGGTAGAACGACGGGTTCACGAGCTCGAGCGTGACGACCTCGCGGCCGAAGACGCGGGCGACCTCGGCGTGCGAGTCGGAGGCGGAGCGGAAGCCCGTGCCGGCGAGGATCCGCTCGCCGACGAGGAGGAAGTCGCCCTCGCCCTCGTTGACCTCCTCGGGGACGCGGACGTCGAAGCCGGCCGAGCGGAACCAGTCCATGTACGCCGGGCCCTCCGGCTGGCGCTCGGGGTAGGTGAAGGAGGCGCCGTAGGCGATGCCGTCGATCACGAATCCGCCGTTGGCCGCGTAGACCATGTCCGGCAGTCCGGCCTCGGGCTCGATCAGCTCGATGGTGAAGCCCAGATCGGCGTAGGTGTCGTAGAGGGTCTGCCACTGCCGGACGGCGAGGGAGGTGTCGGTGGGGACCTGCGGGTCCATCCACGGATTGATGCGGTAGACGACGGTGAAGTGCTCGGGACGGCACATCAGGATCGTCTTCGCGACGGGGGTTCGGGCGGGTGCCTCGGCGAGCACGGCGGTATCGGTCATTCGAGTCCTCCTGCGAAAGGATGCGGATGAGCGGACCGGGTCCAGTGGCTCCGTGCCCCGCGCATGACGCAGCGGGATGGAGCACGCTCGCGCCCAGTCTTGCACGCGCCGATCGTGCGGTTCTCGCCGTGGGGCGCACGGAACGCGCGTGAACGGTGGGTGCGGCGCGGAAAACCACCGCGGCTCTTCCGCGGGGCACTGTGATGCCGCCGCGACTCTCGCCTTGAGGCGGCTTTCCGAGGGACGACGTTGCGCCTCTCGGCGAGAAGGCCTTATCCCTCTCTCTTGTCATCGCGCTGATGACATCTGTGGAATCCGCCGCATTCTGCCCTGAATGGGGGACTTAGGGCAGCGATAAGCGGCATGGGACGATCCCTCCGGCCCGACAGTCGTCGGCCTTCTCGCTCCGACGAATCCGGATGCCCTCCTCCATGCGAACGAAGACCCTCAGCGTCTCCCTTTTCCTCGCCCTGCTCCTCTCCCTCTTCGTCGCGACCCCGGCCCAGGCCCAGGCCGCAGGATCGCCGGCCGCGCCGACGAACGTGACCGTGACCGACAACGACTGCACCGATGCGGTCACCGTCTCCTGGACGCCGTCCGCGTCGGCGACGGCCGGATATCGGATCCACGTGTCCGCCCGCTACTCGGCCTACTACTACGAAGACAACTACGGGAAGTCCTATTCGGTGAGCCTCGTCGAGACCGGGAAGACCACGACCGCCACGATCAACCTCCCCCGCTCGCAGAAGAACTATGCCTTCGAGGTGTCGAGCGTGACCGACCTCCGGGCGCCCTTCGCGGGCGGCACCGACGGCCTGCCGCTCGTTGCGTCGTCGACGCAGAGCTCGCCGAGCGAAGCCTCGTTCTTGCACTTCTGGGACGTGCCCGCACCGGGAGATTTAAGCGTTGCAGCGGACGCGTCCACGTATCTGGCTTCCGCCCGATGGGCACGACCGTCGGTCAATGGCCAGGCCTGCAACTTCGACGAGTACCGCTACACCATCAACGACTTGGCGTCATCCGACGACCCGACCGACCACGGCTACTTTGATGGCAGCCTTCCATTTACAGACACCTCCTACGACTTCCCGTACCTGCCCCACCACCGGTACGTCTTCTGCCTCTGGGCGACCTCTGAGAGCGAGGAGTCGTACGAAGGGGGAGACCACAACACCTATGCGGACTCTCCCGCCTCTTGCGCCACCTTCGGCGCCGACATCTCGGCGCCCTATTCGCCTGGCGGCGTGTACGCCGACTCCTCCGGCACCTCCATCACGGTCCAGTGGGACGCCCCGTACTACGACGGCGGCAGCCCCATCACGGGCTACAGAGTCAGCCGCAACGGCACCGACGCGGCCGGCAGCGGCCCCTGGTCGACCGTCGTCTCGGCCGACCGCCGCTCGCAGACCTTCACGAACCTCCGGCCCAACACGTCCTACACCTTCACCGTCCAGGCCATCAACGCGCTCGGCACCAGTTCCCCGACGACCTTCGTCCAGACCGCTGACCCCTACGTCGCCCCCTCCGTTCCCACGCGCGTCGCCGGCACCACGAACGACAGCGTGCGATCCGCGACGATCTCCTGGGCGCCTCCGGAGTCGGCCGGCAACCCGGCGATCACCGGCTACCGCGTCTCGCGCAACGGCGTCGACAACGCGGGCGCCGGTCCGTGGTCGACGACGGTCGCCGCCACCGCCCGCTCCTTCACGTTCACGCACCTGGCGGCGGGCGCCACCTACACGATGAGCGTCAGCGCGATCAACGCCGGAGGCGACAGCGGGGCGGCCTCGACGGTCGTGCGCATCGGCGGCACCGCCCTCACCGCCGCGACTCCGACCGTCACCGGCACCGCCGCAGTCGGCTCGACGCTCACGGCGAGCGCCGGCACCTGGGGTCCCTCCCCCGTCGCCCTCGCCTACCAGTGGCGCGCGAACGGCACCGCGATCAGCGGGGCGACCGGCACCACGTACCGTCCGGTCGCGGGCGACGCGGGCAGGGTGATCACCGTCGCCGTCACGGGCTCGAAGTCGGGCTACGTCTCGACCACGCGCGTCTCCTCCGGGACCGCTGCCGTGACCGGCGGCGCGATCACCGCTGCGACGCCGACCATCAGCGGCACCGCGAAGGTCGGTTCGACCCTCACCGCGAAGCCCGGCACCTGGGGCCCCTCCCCCGTCGCCCTCGCCTACCAGTGGAAGGCGAACGGCACCGCTCTGAGCGGGGCGACGTCAGCGACGTACACGCCGACCGGCGCCACTCTCGGCAAGACGATCACCGTGACGGTCACGGGGTCGAAGTCCGGATTCACCGCCGTGACGAAGACCTCCGCGAAGACGAGCGCCGTGGTGGCGGGCACCCTCTCCGCCGCGACCCCGACGATCACCGGCACCGCGAAGGTCGGCTCCACCCTGACCGCCAAGCCGGGCACCTGGGGTCCCTCGCCGGTGGCCCTCACCTACCAGTGGAAGGCGAACGGCACCGCGATCTCCGGGGCGACCTCCGCCACCTACAAGCCGACCAGCGCCACGGTGGGGAAGAAGATCACGGTGACCGTCACCGGCAAGAAGGCCGACTACACGACGGCGACGCGCACCTCCGCCGCCACCGCAGCGGTCGTCAAGTAGGGGATCCGACCCGGGTCGCCGGGGGAGTCTGCTTGCGCGGACTCCTCCGGCGGCCCCGGGAATCCACCACCATCGTCCCCCGGACGGGGGCCCATCCCGCCGACACCCGCCCTCGCCCGGAGGCGGGCGGCGGCTAGCATTCAGACACCGTGTCCGCCGCGGCCTCCCGCGGATCCTGCCGAAAGGCCCGCCGTGCCCGCACGCTCCCTCGCCGCGATCGGCGTCTCCGCTCTCCTGCTGGCCGGCCTCGCTGCCGGTCCGGCCGTCGCCGCCCCCGATCTCCCGAGCGCGAGCGCCGCGCAGGAGGCGTCCGCCGAGGTCGTCCTCTCCGGCACCATCGCGCTCCGCGACGCCGACGAGGAGCACCCCGCCCCCGCGAACCCGTCCTTCTACGTCCAGGTCCAGAACGCCGAGGGGGACGTGGTCGCCGAGGCGGACACGGGCGCCGACTTCTCCCTCCCCGTTCCCGGCGGCGAGCCCCTCACCGTCCGCGCGAACCTGATCGGCAGCGACGACTGGTACCCGACCTGGTTCGGCGACACCCCGGTCGCCGAGGCCGCGAGGACGACCCGGGGGACCGACGAGTCCGTCGCCATCTCCCTCCTGCGCACCGCCGAGCTGTCCGGATCGATCACCGCCGACGCGGTCCCCGGCGTCTCCTCCCCCTCCTTCGACGTGCAGGCCTGGTGGGTCGACGGAGGGACGTACTCGCTCCTCGACACCGTCCCCGTCACCGGAGCCCCCGGCGCCGCCCGCGCGTGGGACACGGGCGACCTCGCCCTGCCCGCCGGCGACTACCTCCTGCGCCTCGTGGAGCCGGGGTACCCCGCCTACGACGACCAGTACTTCTCGCGCCTGGCCCGCCTCGACGAGCGCGCGGTCGTCTCCGTGCCGCCGGGCGGCCGCAGCGGTATCGACTTCTTCCCGTCCGCCTACTCCTCCGACGTCGCCCGCCTCGCCGGGACCGACCGGTACGCGACCGCCGTCGCGGTGACCGCCTCCGGATTCGCCGACGGCGCCCCCGTCGTCTACCTCGCCAGCGGAGCGAACTGGCCGGACGCGCTGAGCGCCGGCCCCGCCGCCGCGAAGCAGGGCGGCGCCCTCCTGCTCACCGACCCGAGCGTCCTGCCCGCCGTGGTGGCGGCCGAGCTGCGCCGCCTCGCCCCGCAGCGGATCGTCGTGGTCGGCAGCGCCCTCTCCGTGAGCGAGTCGGTGCTCCAGCAGGTGAAGGCCCTCGGGATCCCGACCGAGCGCATCGAGGGCGTCGACCGCTACGACACCTCGCGCCGGATCGTCGAGGACGCCTTCCCCGACGGCAGCTACGAGAACGTCTTCGTCGCGACCGGCACCAACTTCCCGGACGCCCTCTCGGTCGCGCCGATCGCCGGCCGCCGCGCCGAGCCCGTCCTCCTCGTCGACGGCGCCCGCTCGCGCCTCGACCAGCCGACCCGTGACACCCTCGCCGGACTCGACCCCTCCTCCGTGCAGCTGCTCGGCGGTGCGCCGTCGATCTCGACCGCCGTCGAGGCAGACCTGCGCGCCGCGAAGATCGCCGGCACCGTGTCGCGCATCGCCGGGACGGACCGCCACGACACCAGCCGACGCCTCAACGACGTCTTCCCGCCGTCCGAGCTGGGCGACACCGTCTACCTCGCGACCGCCACCGGCTTCGCCGACGCGCTGGCCGTCGGCCCGGTCGCCGCGAAGCAGGGCGCCCCGCTCTACCTCAGCGAGCCGACCTGCCTGCCGCGCAGCACCCGTGTGAAGATGCAGGGCCACGACCTCGATCAGGTGCTGCTCCTCGGCAGCCCCCTGACCCTGTCGGCGCAGGTGCGCTCGCTGTCCGCCTGCTGAGACCCGAGACGCACCGCACGAGCCCTGGAGATCCATGAGCGCCACCGCCGACCGTCCCCTCCTCGTCGGCATCGAGACCGGGGGCACGAAGGTCGTCGCGGCGGTCGCCGACGCCGCTGATCCCGAGCGGATCCTCGCGACGACGACCCTGCCGACCCGCGGGCCCGCCGAGACTCTCGCCGATCTGGCCGGCTTCGTCAGCGGCCACGGAGTCGACGGCACCGTCGCCGCGGTCGGCGTCGCCTCCTTCGGCCCGCTCGACATCGACCCCGGCTCGCCGACCTACGGACACCTCACCTCCACGCCGAAGCTCGGCTGGGAGGGCACCGACGTCCTCGGCCCGATCGGCGCGGCCGCACCGGGCGCGCGGCTCGCGCTGGTCACCGACGTCAACGGAGCCGCCCTGGGCGAGGCCCGCTGGGGCGCCGGGGCCGGAGTCGACGACTTCGTCTACCTGACCGTCGGCACCGGAGTCGGCGGCGGCGTGATCGCGGGCGGACGGCTCCTCGCCGGCAGCGGCTGGCCCGAGGTCGCGCACCTGCTGCCCCGCCGCCACCCCGAGGACGGCTTCGCCGGCACCTGCCCGTTCCACGGCGACTGCCTCGAGGGCCTGGTCGCCGGTCCCGCGATCTCGGCGCGCTGGGGCGTCGACGGCTCCCGCCTCGGCACCGAGGAGGCGGCCGCGAACCTCCGCTTCAGCTCCTACTACCTCGCGCAGCTGGTCACGACGCTCGCCTACGTCGCGGGCGTGCGGCTCGCGGTCGTCGGCGGAGGCGTGTCGAAGACGCCGGGGCTCGTCCCCGCGGTCGAGGCCGAGGTCGAGCGGCTGATGGGCGCGCCCGGAGCGACGGGGACGGGCGGCGGGCGGATCCGCATCGTGCGCCCGGCCCTCGGCGACGAGTCCGGGGTGCGCGGGGCGATCTCGCTGGCGGAGTCCCTGCTCGCCTGAGCTCTACCCTCGTCCCATGAGCGACCGACCCGTCGACCCCTCCGCCCCCGACTCCGGTCGCGACGAGACGGTGGAGGAGCGATCCGACCGCAACTGGAACGAGATCCTGCAGGAGCTGCGGGTCGTGCAGACCGGCACGCAGATCCTGGGCGGCTTCCTGCTGACGCTGTGCTTCCAGCAGCGCTTCGCCGACCTCGCGCCGCCCGACGTGGCGCTCTACCTCGTGCTCGTCCTGCTCGCCGCGTGCGTCACGATCCTGGCGCTGGCGCCCGTCATCGCCCACCGGCTGCTGTTCCAGCGGCGGAGGAAGGCCGAGCTGGTGCGGTTCGGCAACCGGGTGGTCACGGTGTGCCTCGCGGCGGGATCGCTGCTGTTCGTCGGAGTCGTGGGCTTCGTGTTCGACGTCGTGCTGGGCGGGCCGGCAGGCCTCTGGGCGGGCGGAGGCGTGCTGCTGCTGCTCGCCGTGGTCTGGGCGACCGCGCCGGTCCTCCTGCGGAGGCGCTGAGGGCGGCGGAGTCTGCCCGCCCCTCCCCCGCGAGTCAACGGGGTACCCGGGTCCGCCGCGCTCTTCCTACCGTGGCCGCGAGGCGCGCACCGCGCCGACGCGAGAGGAGCACCATGGCCGACCGGACCGAGCAGCCGCAGGAGAACCCGCAGAACCACGACCACGTCGACGACGCGGGCGTCGACAAGCCCTCGCAGGCCGAGGGCGACGACACCGAGGGATCGGCCGGCTGATCGCCGCCTCGATCCCCGTCCTCCCCGCGGTCGACAGCAGCGCGGCCGTCCTCGCCGACGGCTACCTCTTCGGGACGCGGCGCTTCGACGACGTGGGCGCGGACGCGTTCCGCACCCGGATCCTCGGACGGCCCGTGATCATGGCGCGCGGCATCGAGGCGGCGCGCTTCTTCTACGAGGGCGGGCGCTTCGACCGCGAGGGCGCGCTGCCCGGCTCGGTGCTGCACCTCCTGCAGGACGAGGGCAGCGTGCAGACCCTCGAGGACGAGCCGCACCGGCGGCGGAAGCGCATGTTCCTGGATCTGGTGGAGACGCCCGAGCAGCGGTCGAGGCTGGTCTCGGCCTTCGCGCGGGAGTGGCAGGCGTCCGCCGCCCGGCTGACGGGCGAGCGGGTCCGCCTCCAGGAGGTCGCCGCGGAGGTCCTGGGCCGCGCGGTCCTGTCCTGGGCCGGCATCGAGGCCGACGAGGAGGAGGTGCTGCGGCGCACGGACGAGCTCCGGACGATGATCGAGAACGCCGGGCGCTTCGGCCCGCCCAACTGGGCCGCGCGACTCCGCCGCCGCTCGACCGAGCGGTGGGCGCGGGGTCTGATCGCGGCGAGCCGGACGGCCGGACCCTCCCCGACTCCCCTGCACCGGATCGCGCACGAGAAGGAGGACGGCGGCCTCCTGCCCGTCGAGGTCGCCGCGGTGGAGCTGATCAACGTGCTGCGGCCCACGGTCGCGGTAGGGCGCTTCGTGGTGCTGGCGGCGCTCGCGCTGCACCGGCATCCGGAGTGGCGCGAGCGGCTCGCCGACCAGGAGGAGCGCGTCGCGTTCGCGAACGAGGTGCGGCGCTTCTACCCGTTCTTCCCGATGGTCGGAGGAAGGGCCCGCCGGGAGCTGGACTTCCGCGGCGAGACGCTTCCCGCGGGGCAGTGGATGCTGCTCGACCTCTACGCGACGGACCACGGCTCGCACTGGGAGGCGCCGGGCCGCTTCGATCCGGAGCGGTTCCGGTCGCCGGTCGACCGCAACGGCTTCATCGCCCAGGGCGGCGGGCACTACGGAGGCGACCACCGGTGCCCGGGCGAGCCGGCGACCGTCGACCTGCTGTCCGCGGCGCTGGAGCTCCTGGCCGCGGGGCACCCGTACGACGTCGAGGACGGGCAGGATCTGCGCGTGAGCCTGCAGAGCTTCCCGACCGGGCCGGAGGACGGCTTCGTGGTGAGGTTCCGCTAGGGGCGGGCGGGCTCGGCGGGCGGCCTCGGCTGGGGCGGTCCTCCTCCACAGGCCGCGGTTCCGCGCGCTCTCCCCGGATCCGCTCGGGCACTCCCCGCCCGCCTCGCCCGACGAGCACGCTCGGGGGATGCAGAAGCCGAGTCAGTCCTCCGGAGCGTCGAGCTCCTCGAGCGCCCGCAGCGCCTCGCGGGCGCGCTCGAGACGATCGGCCTCGGGCTCGTCCCACCATGCCGGTCCGCGCTCGCCCAGCCCGTGCTTGGCGAGCCCGACCCTCCTGCGCGCCAGCGCCTCCGCCTCCGCGTCCTCGTGCAGCCTGGCGGAGCGCACTCCCGAGCGCCCGCGCCCGAGGTGCGAGGTGAGGCCGGCGACCACGTCCTCCGGCAGCGAGGGGTCGGTGCGCCGCCATCGGCGGCCCTTCACCACGAGCCAGCGCTCGTCGTCCTCGTCACTCACCCCGTCACCGCCGCCTCGGGTTGAGCCGGTCACCGGTGCTCGTGAGGTCCACCTGCTCCGGCAGCAGGAGCGCCTCGATGCGCCCCGCGGCGGAGAGCCGCAGCAGGTCGTCGACGAGGGCGCGCGAGCCGCCGATCAGCGTCGAGTCGAAGTCGACCTCGCTCGCGAGGTACCAGGCCCGGTCCTCCGGCCAGAGCGCGAGCGGAGTCTGCACGACGAGCCCGGAGGCGTCGGCGAAGCCCGCCGCGCGCGCCCACGCGGTGTCCTCGAGCACCCTGACGTCGAGCGAGAGCAGAGGCCCCTCCCGCCCCGGCAGCTCGACCGTCGCCGCGGCGGCGGTCTCGGGGTGCTCCCAGCCGGTCGGCCGGGTGTCGCTCATCCACTCGGGCAGCTCGTCCGAGGCGTCCGCGCGGGAGATCAGGATCCGCGACCCGCCGCTCAGCACGCCGAACCCCTCCCAGAACACGGCGAGGCAGTCCTCGGGGGTGCTCGTGTGCTCCGCGAGCACGGCGGCGACGGCCGCGAGCTCGTCGAGCGGGAGCACTCCGAGGCGGGGCTCCGCGTACTCGTCGGGATGCTCGCCGGTGAGCGAGTACCACTGCGCGAGCGGATGCAGGAGCGTCCCCTCCCGCTCGGCGACCTCGCGCCAGCGCCGAGGCGGGTCGTCGGAGGGGTGCAGGATCCGCACGGCCGCCTCGAACAGCGGAGGGACGATTCCCTCGAAGCGCCCGAACGCGCCGAGAGCGCCCAGCATCGGCTCCGCCCGCCCAGCGTCCCGCTCGGCGCGCAGGGGCGCGTCCCGGGGTGTCGGCTCGACCATCGGCCCAGGCTAGCGCTGGACGGTCGCTCCGCTCAGGGCGGAGAGGGCCCGCTGCGGCCCCGTCTCGCGGGCGAGGCCCTCGGCGAGCGCCGTCAGCCGTTCCCGGGCGGGAGCGTCGAGTGCGAGCATCCGCCGCGCAGCCTCCGCGAGCTGTCCCGCGGATGCGGCGTTGGGGTCGAGCACGGCGGCGAATCCGGCGTCCTCGAGTGCGGCCGCCCCCGCGAACTGGTCCGTCGAGAACGGCAGGACGACGAGCGGCACGCCCGCGGTCATCGCCTCCGTGACGCTGTTGTTGCCGCCGTGGCTGACCGCGAGCGCGGCCCGGCGCAGGAGCGCGACCTGCGGCAGGAAGCCGCGGACCAGCCAGCCCTCGGGGACCTCGCCCAGGGCCGAGCGCTCGGTCGCGCCGGAGGCGAGAGCCACCCGGACGGGCCTGCCCCCGACCTCGACGCCGGCCAGGGCCTCGACGACCCGGGCGAGCACGTCGTCGCGCACCGAGAGGAAGCTGCCGAAGCTCACGTAGACGACCGGGTCCTCGGACGCGGCGAGCCACTCCTCGACCTCCGCGTCGTCGGGCTCCTCGCGGACGGCGGAGCCGAGGAACGCGTGCGGCGGCAGCTGAGCGGTGCGGGCCGAGTCGTGGAGCTCGCCCGGGTAGTTGAGCAGCAGGACGTCGCCGCTCTCGGCGAAGGCGTCGGCGCTGGGCGCCGCCCCGGGGTCGAGGGTGGTGAGGGCGGCGTTCCACTCCGCGGTGAAGGAGTCGCGCACACGCTCGCAGAGGGCGCGGAGCGCATCGAGGTCGTCGGGCTCCGGAGCGAAGGCGTCCGGCCAGACCGGAGGGAAGCCGTAGACCTCGCCGGGCACCGTGAGCGCGCTGGGGTGGCCGAGCACGACGTCGCCGTAGGGCACGCGGAGTGCCTTCAGCGCCACGCGCGCGGTGAAGGCGAGGTGGTCGACCACGATCGCGTCGGACTGCACCTCGTCGAGGATCACGCGCAGGCGCGCGGCGACGCCGGCCGGATCCCAGAGCAGGTCGGTGAGCCGCTCCCGCGCCTGGTAGGCGAGGGTCGGGACCATCCCGCGCCGGGTGGCGTCGAAGAAGCCGCGGAGGGACGCGCCCTCGTCGGGCGCCTGCTCCTCCGCGCGGATCGTGCCCGGGTTGGAGCCGCGCCCCAGCCGGAGCGCGATGTGCTCGAATCCGAAGCCGTCCACGATGGAGCGCGTCGCGTCGCCGGTGGCCACGACGACGCGCTCGCCCGCCTCCTGCCACGCCGTGCCGAGGGTCGCCAGCGGCAGCAGGTGCGACGCGTAGTCGGGGCTGATGATCAGCAGGGTCACGAGGCCCCCAGCACGAGCGGCGAGCGGAGGGGACGCTCCTGGTCCGCGGTCGCGTGCGCGTAGACGCCCGAGAGGGCATGAGCCATGGCCTGCACCGTGTAGCGCTCGGCGACCATCGCACGCCCGCGGGCCGCGGCGTGCTCGCCGAGAGGCCCTCCTGCGAGATCCAGTGCGGCGGCGGCGCCGGCGGCGAGTGCCGCGGGGTCGGCGGTGTCGACCAGGAAGCCGGTCTCCCCCTCCTCGACGTAGGTCGCGGGCCCGCCTGTCGCCGGAGCGACGACGACCAGTCCTGCGGAGAGCGCCTCGAGGAGGGCGATGCCGAACTCCTCCTTGACGCTCGCGCAGACGTAGGCGCCTCCCGGAGCAGAGAGCCCCGGTCGGCCGTGCCGGATCGCGCCGAGCCAGCGGGCCACGGTCCCGTTCGGGCGGTGGCCGGCCAGGAGCAGCCCGTCGGACGCGACGGCGCGGACGCGGTCGAGCTGCTCGCGTTCGTCGGGGCTCGGGTCGGCGAGGTCGCCGCCGACCAGGAGCAGGTTGGCGCGCTCCCGGAGCGAGGGGTCGGACGCCCAGGCCTCGGCGAGCGCCGCCATCCCCTTCACCCGGTGCAGGCGGCCCACGCTGAGCAGCAGCGGGAGGCCGCGGCGGTGCTCGGGCAGCTCCTCCAGCAGGAGGTCGAGCGAGGCCAGGTCCCCGCCCTCGTCCAGCGCGACCGGCTCACCGGCGGCGGAGGCCCGTGCGGCCGCCTCGCCGCGCTCGACCAGGCCGACGTCGATCCCCTCCGGGACGATCGTGTGCCGCTCCGGGTGCGCGGTGATGTCGACGCCGATCAGCTCGCGGATGGTCGCCGCCAGCTCCTCCCGCGGGAACAGGACGGTGTGCGCGGCGTCGGCGGCCAGGCGCTGCACCAGGCGCACGCGGAACCAGAAGTGCTCGGCGGCGTCGCGCTCACCGAAGTCCGCGCGGGTGAGGGCGCCGGAGGCGTCCAGGCCCGCGATCAGGGCGTGCGGGTCCGGAGCGAGGGTGAACACGACGGGGATCTCGAGCTCCCGGGCGACCGCGGCCGCCGCGAGGGATCCGACGTCCGCCATGCGCAGGTGCAGCACGTCGACCCGGCCGGCCGCGCGCAGGATCCGGCGGATGCCGCGCTCGGCGGCGATGCGACGGCTCCACGCCTGAGGCATGGCCACGGGCGGCCCCACGAACGGGACCGGAGCGAAGCCGTGGCCGGAGTCGGGCAGCTCGCCGAGCGCGCGCTCGGCCTCGGCCGGAGTCCCGCGCGAGAGCGTGAGCACCCGGTCGATGCCCTCCTGCTCGACGAGCGAGTCGCCCAGGCGCACCAGCAGGGTCGCGATGCCGCCGTTGTCGCCGGCGCCCACCCGCGTCAGGGTGCCGTCGATGTCGGCGTGGACGAAGAGCTGCGCGACCGTCGGCCCTGCCTCCACGGCCGGTGCGGGGGCGAGGTCGCCGAGGGCGAGCCGGGCGAGGGGCCCGATGGGCGCCGCCTCCTCGGCCAGGCCGGTGAGCAGGAGCTCGGCGTCGTCGGAGCCGCGCTCGCCGAGCGCGTCCGTCGCGGCGGCCCGCGCCTCCAGCCCCTCCGCGTGATCGGCGGCCACGTGCAGGAGGGTGCGCGCGGCGATCGTGCCGGGCACGAGGCCCAGGGTCTCGACGAGCCGTGCCCGGGCCGCCGCTCCGCGCTCGCCGAGCAGCGCGCCCTCGAGCGCGACGGCGACGAGGTCGGGGGTCGAGGAGGCCCAGAGCAGGACGGTGCGCTGCGCGAGCATGCCCGAGAAGCCGCCGTCGCGGACCAGGCGCAGCAGCGGTCCGAGCGCAGCGGGGCGGGGCAGGCGCCCGCCGAAGGCCCAGGCGGCGTGCTCGCGGAGGTACGGGCGCTCGTCCTCGAGCAGCATCAGCAGCGCGAGGTCGGCCTCCTCGTCGAAGACCTGCGCGAGCGAGTGCACGGCCGCGATCGCGGTGAGCTGGTCCGAGGGGTCCAGAGCGGCGCGGGTGAGCAGGCGCACCGCGCGGCCGCCGCCGTCGCTCACCGCGGCGACCGTCAGCTCATCCGCCATCCGGACGGCCTCGAGCAGAGTGGGAGCGGCGCGCACGGCGTCGAGAGCGGTCTGCGTGGCCATGGTTCACCTGGTCTGTCGGAGTGGAGAGTGCGACGGAGCGCGACTCCCGACCGCTGGAGCGGCCCGGGAGGAGCGGGCCGGTACCGAGCATGCCGCGTGGGCGGCTGGGATTTCGCCACTTGCGTCGGATCTCCTCCCGCGGTACGGCCTCCTGTCAAGGGGGTGATGGCCGCAGTTCGTTTGCGCAACGCGCGAGGATCCTCAGCCGCGGGTCCACTCCAGGAGCCGCTCGACCGGCCAGGTGGTCACGATCCGCTCCTCCGGGACGCCGAGCCGCTCCGCCCGCTCCGCCCCGTAGTCGAGCAGGCCCAGCTGACCCGGAGCATGCGCGTCGCTGTCGATCGAGAACAGGCAGCCCTCCTCGAGCGCGAGCGCGATCAGCTCGTCCGGCGGGTCCTCGCGCTCGGGGCGGGCGTTGATCTCGACCGCGGTGGAGTGGTCGGCGCACGCGCGGAACACGGCCCGGGCGTCGAAGGTCGACGGCGGGCGGGTGCCGCGCTCGCCCGACACCAGCCGCCCCGTGACGTGGCCGAGGACGTCGGTCCGCGGATCCGAGGCCGCCGCGACCAGCCGGGCCGTCATCTCACGGGAGGGCAGCCGCAGCTTCGAGTGGGCGCTCGCGACGACCACGTCGAGGCGGTCCAGCAGCTCGTTCGTCTGGTCGAGCGCGCCGTCCTCGAGGACGTCCACCTCGATCCCGCTGAGCAGCCGCAGGGGCCCGGTGTCGAGGCCCGCGAGATGGGCCAGCTGCTCCTCCAGCCGCTCCGCGCTGAGACCGTGGGCGACCCGGAGCCGCGGCGAGTGATCGGTGAGCGCCAGGTACTCGTGGCCGAGCGCGCGGGCCGCGTCCACCATCGCGAGGACGGGCGTCGCCCCGTCGGACCACTCGCTGTGGCTGTGGAGGTCGCCGCGCAGCCGTCCCCGCAGCGCGCTCGCGGGCGGAGGAGCCGAGCCGCGCAGCTCCGCGAGGTAGTCGGGCACCCGGCCCGACCGCGCCTGCTCGATCACCGTGAAGGTCGTGTCGCCGATCCCGGAGGCCCGCCGCACGAGGGCGAGGTCGTCCCGCTCGGCGGACGCCATCCCCTCCAGCACCGCGGCCGCCCGGCGGAACGCCTTCGCCCGGTAGCGGGAGGCCCGCTCCCGCTCGAGCAGTGCTGCGATCTCCTCGAGTGCCGCGATCGGGTCCATGCGCCCGGTCTACCACGGCGCCCGCCGCGGCCTCACCCCCTCGACGGCGGCCTCGGCTCCGGCCCCCGGCCTCATCCCGCCTCGGCCCCGCCCCGGTCCCGGCCCCTCGACGCTGGGAACCGGCCGAGCCCCGTTGCCGACCGCAACGATCGAGATATATCGTGACTCTCGTCCACTCGCGATGTATCGCGTTTCAGAAAGGCACCCCGGTGCAGGAGGAGGAGCTCATGTCCCTCGAGAAATGGCTCGTACAGGCCGGCGAGACGAAGGTCATCGACCTCGACGTCGTCCGCTCGGTCAAGGTCGCCCTCGTCGGCGGCCAGATCGACGTCATCGCCCACGACGAGCCGACCGCTCGCGTGGAGGTCCACAGCGTCGACGGTCGCCCGCTCAAGGTCTCGATGGACGGCGACCGCCTCGAGATCGACCACGTCCAGCTCCGCTGGGACACCATCGTCGATGTCGTGAAGGGTCTCGGCCGCCGCGGCGACCGCGCCGACATCAGCCTCCTCGTCCCCCGCGGCGTCGACCTCAAGTTCGACACCGTCTCGGCCGACGGCCTGGTCTCGGGTCTCCACAGCGACGCCCGCGTCTCGACGGTCGGCGGCGACATCGTCGTCGACGGCCTGCACGGCGACATCGAGGTGAACACCGTCCACGGCGAGCTCTCGGTCCGCAGCCACACCGGCCGCGTCACCGCGCGCACCGTCTCCGGCGACGTCACCGCGACCGGCGAGCTCACCCGCTTCACCGTCGACGGCGTCTCGGGCAGCGTGTTCGTCGACGCCGAGGGCACCCCCGACCGGATCCAGGCCAACACCGTCAGCGGCGACCTCACGATCCGCGTCGACGAGGGCCTCGGCGCCCGCTACCGCATCAACACCGTCTCGGGCACGCTCCAGCTCGACGGCTCCGTCGTCAAGGGCACCTTCGGCCGGGGCTTCACCTCGACCACGGGCTCGCTCGACTCGAAGTGGGTCGACGTCGCCGCCAACTCCGTCTCGGGAGACGTGGTCGTCGTCCGCCGGTCCGTCGCCGCGTCCTCCGCCTCGGTGGGCGAGGGCTGGGGCTCTCCCGGCACCGGCCCCGCCGACGATCGCCGCCCGATGGACGGGAGCTCGCTGTGAGCCCCGTCTTCGCGCACGGCCGCCTGCGCCTCTACCTGCTCAACCTCCTCGCCGAGTCGCCGCGCCACGGCTACGAGCTGATCCAGGCGCTCAGCGAGCGTTTCGGCGGCACCTACGCGCCCAGCGCCGGCACGGTCTACCCGCGCCTCGCGAAGCTCGAGGAGGAGGGACTCGTCACGAAGGAGGCCGACGGCCGCAAGACGGTCTACTCCATCACCGACGCCGGCCGCGCCGAGCTCGCGAACCGCGCGACCGACCTGGGCGACATCGAGGAGGAGCTCACCGACTCCGTCCGCCGGCTCGCCGACGAGGTCCGCCTCGGCGTCGCGGAGGCGATGAAGAGCCTCCGCGCCGACCTGGCCAGCGCCGCCCGCGACTCGCGGGAGCCCGGACGCCGACCGGAGCACTCCGCCGAGGAGCCGCGTCCGCAGGACACGTCCGGCACCCCCTCCGAGCAGCCCGCGCCGGAGCAGACCGCGCCGGTCTCGCCCGACGCGCGCACCGCCTCGCGGATCGCCCTGCGCGACGCCGAGGTACTGCTCACCGAGTTCCGCGACGAGCTGCGCGCGGAGCTGCGCACCGCCGCCTCCTCGGGATCCGTGACGACCGCGAGCGTCGACGCCCTGCGCGCCGCGCTCGACGAGGCCCGCGCCTCGGTCCGCTCCACCCTGGACTGAGCCCGGACACCGCACCGCCCGGAGGGCGGGGATCCCGCCCGGGGTCCCCGCCCTCCCGGCGCTACTGCCGTCCGACCGCCAGCGCTTCCTCCTCCACGTCGAGGAACGCCAGAGCGCTCACCACCGCCGGCTCCTGGTACCGCCCCTCGGAGCGGGCGCGGAGCACCGCCTCCCGCTCGGCCGCGATCATCACGCGCCGGAGCCGGTTGTAGGCCTGCGGGAGCGGCTCCACACCCTCGCCCTCCGGCGGGTTCTCCAGGGCGTCGGCGAGGAACGTCGCGTTCCGCCGCAGCCGGTCGAGCACGCGGTCCTCCACTCCGTCCTGCGGCTCCGCGTCGAGCCGGGCTAGCCCGGCGGCCTGCGCCTCGGCGAGCAGCATCTGCTTCTCGACGTGCTCCTGCATCTCGTTCGGGGCCGGCAGCTTCAGGGCGCGGACGAGCCGCGGGAGCGCGAGCCCCTCGACGAGCGTCCCCGCCACCACGATGAAGGCGAGGAACTGCAGAAACGCGCGCTGCGGCGTCTCCGCGGGCAGGAGGAACGCGGCGGCGAGGGTGACCACGCCGCGGATGCCCGCGAACGACACCCCGATCGCGGTCGGCCAGGTCCACCCGCGCTGCTGCAGCCGGCGCGGACCGTGCCGGAACAGCAGCGTTGTCATGCACATCCAGGCCACGCGGCTCCCGACCAGCGCCGCGAGCACGGCCGCGCCGATGCCGACCGTCTGCCAGACCCCGATGCCCGAGTCGGCCGTCGCCTCCACCACCGACGACAGGCTCAGCCCGATGAAGAGGAACACCGCGTTCTCGAGCAGGAACTGGATCGTCCGCCAGTTGAGCGACTCCGCGATCCGCGCCTGCGCGGACTGGATGACCGGCGCCCGGTAGCCCAGGTAGAGCCCCGCGACCACGACCGCCAGCACCCCGGAGCCGTGCAGCAGCTGCGCCGGGATGAACGCGACGTAGGGCGTCACGAGCGAGAGGCTCGTGTCCAGCACGGACGACTGCACCTGCTTGCGCACGAACCCGAGCAGCACGGCGATGCCGATCCCGACTCCGCCGCCCACTGCCACGGCCAGCACGAAGTCGAGCGCGATGCGCCCGGGAGTGACCGTGCTGACGATCGCCAGGAGGGAGGCGTTCAGCGCCACCAGCGCGGTCGCGTCGTTGAGGAGGCTCTCGCCCTCGAGCACCGTGAGCATGCGCCGCGGCAGGCGGAGCCGCCCCGCGATCGCCGTGACCGCCACCGCGTCCGTGGGCGCCACGATCGCGCCGAACGCGAGGGCCGCGGCGACCGTGATCGCCGGGACGACCATCCAGGCCACCGCGCCGACCACCGCGACCGTGAAGACGACGAGCCCGACCGACAGCAGGAGGATGCTGTCGCCACGAGCGCGGACGTCGAGGACGGAGGTGCGGATCGCCGCCGCGTAGAGCAGAGGCGGCAGGATCCCGAACAGCACCACGTCCGGCTCGACCACCACCTCCGGGATCCCGGGGACGAAGGAGGCGAGGGCCCCGACGGCGACGAGCGCCACGGGAGCGGACCAGTTCACCCGCCCCGACAGCCCGGTGACCAGGACGGTCACCACCACGAACGAGACGATCCAGACGATCGCGACGACGGGCTCCTCCATCGCGTCACTCCTCCCGGGCGTCCGCGCGCCACGGCCCCATTGTGGCCGCCCGGAGAGCAGCCCGGACAGCCGCCGGGAGGGTGCGGCTAGCGGCCGGCCTCGTGGATGTCGCGCGCCTTGGTGACCTTCGCCGGGTCCACCGGGTTCATGCCGAGCACGATCTTGCCGCGCGAGTGCCGCTTCTCGAGGTCGTCGAAGGCGTCCTGCACCTGGTCGAAGGGGTAGAAGCCCGAGACGAGCACCCGCAGCTTCTGCTCGCCGACGAGGCCGACCAGCTCGCCGAGGATCTCGGTGTCGCGCTGGGCGGTCTCGGCGTCGGGCCAGACGGCGCGCAGCTCGATCTCCTTGCGGTCGTCGCTGGAGTGGAATCGGCCGGCCGCGATGCCGAGCTCGTCGGCGAGGGCGTCGTTCTCCCCGCCGAAGTTGTCGAGGAACACGGTGACCCCGCCGGGCGCCGCCGCCCGGATGCGGTCGGCGATCCCGTCGCCGTAGACCACCGGCTTCACGCCGATCTGGCGGAGGTAGTCGAAGTTGCGCTCGCCGCAGGTGCCGATCACCGTCGCGCCGCGGAGCTTCGCCAGCTGGATCTCGAGACTGCCGACTCCTCCGGCCGCCGCGGAGACGAGGACGGTGTCGTCGGGTCCCACATGCGTGGCCTCCAGCGCGCGCCACGCGGTCACTCCGGCGAGGAACAGCGCGCCGCCGACCTCCCAGCTTACGGAGGCGGGCTTGGCGACGAGGTTGCGGCGCGGCACCACGACGTGGGTCGCGTGGGAGCCGACGAGCGCGTGGCCGACCACGTCGCTGCGGAGCTTGATGTCGGTGACGCCCTCACCGAGGGCGACGACGACGCCCGAGAAGTCGGTGCCCTGGCGCATCGGGAAGGCCGCGGAGTGGTCGGAGTCGAACTGGCCCTGCCGGATGAACGCCTCCATGTGGTTCACCCCGGCGGAGAGCACCTCGACCAGCACCTCGCCCGCCCCGGGCTTCGGCCGCTCGACCTCGGCGATCTCGAGGACGTCCGCGTCGCCGAAACGGCTGTACTGGACGACGCGGGCGGCGGTGGGGCTCAGACGGGACATGCGCTCATCATCCGCCCCCGCCGCCCGAAGCCCCCGACCCCCGAACGGGGGCGTGCGACTCAGGAGGGGTCGCTCGGGCAGTACAGCTGGGTGCGCGGACCGGAGCGGTCGATGACGTGCTCGGACATCGGCCGACCGCAGAGCGGGCACGCCTGCCCCGCGGGCGCCTCCTGCTCGGGCTGGTCGTACGGGCCGAGCGGCGGCGGGCCGATCCAGGGGAACAGCCGCGCGTTGAAGCGCTGGTAGAGGGAGCCGGTCTTCTTCCGCGTCATATCCTTAGTGTACTAACCATCAGGGCACGATGAGAGGATGACGCCGTGGAAACCGACCCGCTCGCCCTCCAGAACCAGGTCTGCTTCTCCCTCGCCGTCGCGGCGCGCACCGTCATCGGGCTGTACCGCCCCGTGCTCGAGCCGCTCGGGCTCACGCACCCGCAGTACCTCGTGATGCTCGCGCTCTGGGAGCGCAGCCCCCGCTCGCTCGCCGACCTCGGCTCCGCGCTGCGCCTCGAGCCGGCCACGCTCAGCCCGCTCGTGAAGCGCCTGGAGGCGAGCGGCCACGTCACGCGCGCCCGGAGCAGCGACGACGAGCGCCGCCTCGACGTCGCGCTGACCCCCTCCGGAGCGGCCCTCCGCGAGCAGGCCCTGCAGGTTCCTCCTCAGATCGTGGAGCGGCTCGACGTCCCCCTCGAGGAGCTCATCGCGCTCCGCGACAGCCTCACCGGCCTGATCGGAGCCGCGACCCGCGACGGCCGCTGACCCCCCGCTCGGGGCGCCGGCCGCGAGGACGCCGGCCGTCGCTCCCCGCCGCACCGGGAAACTCCCGGTCACAGCGCGGGATCAGCCTCCGCTCGGCCTGCTCCCGGCCGTCTTGACTGCCCCCTCGCACGGAGTAGTGTCATCGCTCGTGACACACGAGGGCCCCCCGTCCGCCGCGGACGGATCATCGGCCGACGCGACCGAGCTGCGCACCGCCAAGCACTTCTTCATCGGCGAGCCGCTCCCCAGCGACAAGCTCGAGGGACAGCTGCTGCAGAAGCGGCTCGCGCTCCCCATCTTCGCCAGCGACCCGCTCTCCTCCGTGGCCTACGCGCCGCAGGAGCTGCTGATGATCCTGCTGCTCGGCGGACTCTCCTTCCTCACCTTCGCCCCCTGGGTGGCCGCATGCGTGGTCGTCCTCCTCGTCGTGGTGGTGCTGAGCTACCGCCAGCTGATCCGGGCGTACCCGTCCGGCGGCGGCGACTACGAGGTCGCCCGCACCAACCTGGGCGAGACGGCGGGCCTCACGGTCGCCGCCGCCCTCCTCGTGGACTACGTGCTCACCGTGGCCGTGTCGGTCGCCTCCGGAGTCGACAACATCATCTCCGCGGTGCCCGAGCTGGCGCCGCTGCGGGTCGAGCTGGCCATCCTCTTCGTGGTGCTGCTGGCGGCCGTGAACCTCCGCGGCGTCTCGGAGTCGAGCCGCGCCTTCGCCGTCCCGACGTACCTCTTCGTCGCGAGCGTCTTCGTGATGGTCGTCGTCGGCCTGGTCCGCACCGCCTTCGGCGACACCCCGGTCGCGGAGTCGGCGGGCTTCACCGTGCAGGGCGAGCAGCTCACGCAGGCGGCCGTCGTCCTCCTGCTGCTGCGCTCCTTCGCGAGCGGCTGCGCGGCGCTCACGGGCGTCGAGGCCATCTCGAACGGTGTGCCCGCGTTCCGCGCCCCGAAGGTCAAGAACGCCCAGCGCACCCTCGTCGCGATGGGCACGATCGCGATCGTGCTCTTCGTCGGCCTGACCGCCCTCGCCCTGCTCTCGAACGTGCACTACGCCGAGAACGCCTGCCATCTGGTGGGCTTCGCCGACTGCGCCACGACCCCGCAGCGCTCGGTGATCGCGCAGGTCGCCGCCGCCACGTTCGGCAACAACACGATCCTGTTCTTCATCATCCAGGCCGCGACGGCCGCCGTCCTGCTCCTCGCGGCGAACACCGCGTTCAACGGCTTCCCGCTGCTGGGCTCCGTGCTGGCCCGCGACGGCTACGCGCCCAAGTCGCTGAACACCCGCGGCGACCGCCTCATCTACTCCAACGGAGTGATCATCCTGGCGCTCGTCGCCGCGATCATCCTGCTCGTCTACCAGGCCTCGCTCACGAGCCTCGTGCAGCTGTACATCATCGGCGTCTTCGTCTCGTTCACGCTCGGGCAGTCGGGCATGGTCAAGCACTGGGTACGGATGATCCGCAACGGCGAGGGCTCGCGCACCGTCTACACGAGCCTGGCCATCAACCTGTTCGGCGCGACGCTGACGTTCGCGGTGCTCGTCGTCGTCACGATCACGAAGTTCACCCACGGCGCCTGGCTCGTCTACCTGGTGATGCCGATCCTCGGCGTCCTGATGGCCGGCGTCTACCGCTACTACCGCGACGTCGAGAAGGAGATCGAGGTCGACCCGACCACGACCTTCGGCGCCAACGGCGACCACGCGATCGTGCTGGTGGGCCGGATGAACAAGCCCACGCTGAAGGCGCTCGACTACGCCATCGCGGCGCGGCACGAGACGCTGGAGGCGGTGCACTCCTCCATCGACGACGCGCAGACCGCGCAGCTGAAGGCCGACTGGGCGCAGATGGACATCGAGGTGCCGCTGCGCTGCGTGGCCTCTCCCTATCGCGACATCTCGTACCCGCTGATCAAGTACATCAAGGCCCACCGCCTCGAGCACGGCTCCGAGATCACGACGGTCTACATGCCGCAGTACATCGTCGGGCACTGGTGGGAGGCGTTCCTCCACAACCACAAGTCGCGGCGGATCCGCCAGAAGCTCCTGCTGGTGCACGGAGTGACGGTGGCGCTGGTGCCGTGGCTGCTCGACTCGTCCGAGCTCATCTACGGGCGCCGCTCCCGGCCGATCCCCGGCCAGACGCGCCGCGGCGAGCCGGTGCGCCCGGTGACCCGCCGCCCGATCCCGCCCGCGTCCTCGCTCCCCCAGGGAGCCGCCGGCGAGGGCGCTCCGCGCATCCCGCAGCGCCCGGCCGCGCAGAACCGGCCGCGCTCGAAGCGGCGCTGAGGCGGCGGGAGCTCCCGGCCGGCGGGGCCCGGAAACGGGTAGAGGGCCCGCGGCGTGTGCCGCGAGCCCCCGATTTCCCCTTAGTGCCTTCCCCCGAAGGCGGCCCGCCCCAACGGGCCGTGTCCGACGCTATCGGTGGGCTATGCACCGGCGCATCCTCCTCGCGACGGATGCCCGTGCTCCCTTCAGACGACAGGCTCGTCCTCCGTCGTCTCAGACGACGGCCCCGCGCACCCCTCGGCCGGTGAGCCACCAGACCGCCGCGACGGCGACCGCGGCCGCCGCGCCGCCGCCCACGAGCAGGATCGCCGCCCGCACCACGTGCGCCCGGTAGGCGGCGTCGAGCGGATCGATGCCCGCCCCCGCCAGCACGATCCCGGCGGGAACCACCGCGGCCGCGAGCACCACGGCCGCGGCCGCGATGCGCACCGGCTGCCGGCCGTCGGAGCGGAGCTTCCGGGGACGGCGACCGATGTACCAGACCACCGCGCCGATCCCGAGCCCGAGCAGCCCGAGCACGCCGCTCGCGTACTGCGCCCACCGGAAGCCGGGGAAGGGCCCGAGCTCCTGTTGCAGCAGCGGGATCGCCGAGACGAAGAAGCCGCCCCGGTGGGTGAAGCCGTCCCACATCACGTGGCTGGCGGCTCCGATCGCGATGCCGGCGGCCGCGAAGACGAGCACGCGGATCCATGCGGCGGCCCCGCGGGGCGGCGAGCGCCGGGGACGCAGGCGCGAGCGGACCAGCGCGGGCGCGAGGTCGCGCCAGGCCGGAGCGACGACCGCGCTCCACAGCGCGAGGCCGAGCATCCCGAGCAGCAGGTCGACGGTGACGACGCCGAGGAGGGAGTGGGTGGACTCGCGGGCGACGGCGATCGGGAGGTACATGCCGATGTCCGGGACCATCGCGCCGATGGCCACGGCCGCGGCGGGGATCCGGCCGTTCGAGAACGCGAGCGCGACGACGGCGTGGCTCGGCGTGAAGGGCATGACACGCACGCTATCCCGGCGACGCGACCGGCGAGTGTCCGCGTCGCGAAGCGCGCGTCACCGATCGCGGTCCGGCTCCTGCGCTCCGCTCCGGCTCGTCGGCCTCCCGGGGCCGGCGGTCAGCCCGAGGAACGTGATCCCCAGGACGAGGAACACCGGCCAGACCGGATTCCCGAGGACCGCGAAGACCGCTCCCGCCGCGAGGAACAGCGGACCCGTGACCGCGTTCCAGCGCCGGGACGCCTCCTCCGACGACATCCGACCCGAACCCTTCCCGTCCTGTGCGCGCGCCATCCCTCCACGCTAGATCGCCTCCGCGAGGCCCGCCTCCCCCGCCCGGCGGAGCCGCGTGCTCGGGGAGCTCCGAGCGCGGCGACCGTAGAATCGTCCGGAAGTCCGGCCCTCCGGGCCCAGCGGCGACGGATCGGAGCGGGTGTGCGGAAGGCGTTCGCGATCCTCCGCCTGGCCCTCGCCGGGCTGGGCGCGGTCGGACTCGTCGGCGACTTCTTCTACACACTGGGCTTCCGCGCGTTCCAGATCGACAACTTCTTCGCCTACTTCACGACGCAGTCGAACATGGCCGGGGTCGTGGTACTGGGCCTGTCCGGCCTGGTCGCCCTCGCGCGCGAGCGGGAGCCGCGCTGGCTCAGCACCGTGAGGGCGCTCGTGCTCACCTACATGGTCGTGTCGGGGATCGTCTTCGGGCTGATCGCGGTCGAGGCCAACAACCGCGGCGTGCGGGTCGACGTGCCCTGGTCGAGCGCGCTCCTGCACTTCGTGATCCCGACGCTCGCGATCCTCGACTGGATCCTCGGACCCGGCCGCCGCCCGGTCGCCTGGCGCGGGGCGCTGACCGTGCTCGGCTTCCCGATCGTCTGGGGCGTCATCACCCTGGTCCGCGGGGCCCTCATCGGCTGGTACCCGTACTTCTTCCTCGACCCCGGCCAGGTCGACGGACCCGTGATGTTCGTGCTCTACGACGTGATCGTGCTGAGCCTGATCTCCGGCATCGCCGCGTTCGTCCTCGCGCTCAGCCGGGTGCGGCCGCTCGGGGCGGCGCACGCGTCGGAGTGGCGGGGGCCGCTGGCGCGGCTCCGCGAGCTCGTCAGCCGGGGACGACGGCGAACGGCTCGAGCGCCGTCTGCGCGAGGGTGACCAGTTCGTCGTCGCTGAGATCCTGCAGCGAGAGGGCCTGATCCGCTCCGACCAGCCCGACGAGCACCGCCTCGCCGGTCGACGGCTGGAGGTTGAGCCACTCGGTGATGCCCGCCTCGGAGCCGACGAGCGACCAGCGCGCGGAGGCGTCGGCCTCCCAGAACGCCTCGTCGAAGCGCAGCCACAGCGTCTCGACGACACCGGAGCCGAGGGCCGCGACGGCCGCGCGCTGCGCGAACGGGAGCGGCGGGTCGAAGGCGATCGCGTCCGTCTGGAGCACCCCGATCGGCACGGTGACCAGCACCCGGTCGGCTGTGAACGACTCGCCGGTGCCCAGCCGGATGCTGACCCCGGTGTCCGTGTAGCCGATCCCGCTCACCACGGCGCGCAGCGAGACCTCGACGTCGGCGAGCAAGGTGTCGACCAGGGGCGCGAGCCCGTCGGTCAGCAGCGCGTCGCCGGAGTCGTCGCTCAGCTCCTCCGCGGTCGTGGCGGCGGAGGCGTCGCCCAGTCCGTACCAGGAGGAGAGCTCCTCGGGAGCGGCGCCGGTGCGCAGCGCGGTCGTCCCGGCGAGGTGCGCCGCCACGCGGGCGGCGTCGCCGTCGCCGGAGCCCGGCTCGGCCTCGGCGGGGTCGGGCGCTCCGGAGCCGGCGAACGACTCGGCGAGCGCCAGGTCCTCCGGCTGCTCCGCTCCCCACTCGAGAGCACGGGTCAGGGCGTCGGCACCCGTGGTGCCGGTGTCGAGGGCCGCGCCGTCGGCGTCGCTCGAGCGGACGTCGGCGAGGTCGACCGCGGTCGTGACCACGCCCGCGTCCGCGATGCTCTCGCGCAGGGCGGCTCCCGCGCCGGTGAGGGCCCAGGCTCCGGTCTCGACGGCGATCGGCCAGCCGTCCGGAGCCGCGGTGGCGATGCGGCCGCCGGTGCGCTCGCGCGCCTCCACCACGGTGACGTCGAAGCCCGCGTCGGACAGGCGCCGCGCGGCGACCGCTCCGGCGAGACCGGCCCCGACGATCGCGATCCGCTCGCCCTCGTCGGCGACGGCGCTGATCTCGGCGGCCGCGCGGACCCCGGAGCTCCAGGCGCCCTGGAGCGTGCCGGGCGCCTCCGTGTCGGTGGCCTCGCCCGCGAGGAAGACGCGGTCGAGGACCGCGGTGCCCAGGTCGGTGCGGTGCTGCGGCGTCGCGCCGACGGGCAGGTAGGAGACGGAGCCGAGCGCGTACGGATCCTCGGCCCAGGCGGAGCGCACGAAGGCGGCCGGCGCGGGGACGGCGGTGGTGCTCGGCGTGGGCACGGGGGCCTTCGTGACGGAGCGGGTCGGCGTCGGACGCGACGGCGTGCAGCCCGCGAGAGCCAGGAGCCCGACTCCCGTGGCGGCTCCCGAGAGGAAGAGGCGGCGTCCGATCGTCATCCCGGACATCCTACGTTCTCGGCGTTCGGCCGGGGCGGCGCGGGCGGCGCGGTGCTGACGCCACCGGGCACGCGGCCCGCTCGGAGGTGCTGGGTGACGGCGGGACGGCGAGCGGATAGCGTCGGGGCAGCGCGGACCGGACCGCGGCGACGGGGGACGCGGCATGGACACGACACGGACGCGGACCGCGACGACGACGGCCGGGGCCCCTCCCCGCAGTCACCTCCACGCGGTGCTGCTCGGCGCGCTGGGCATGATCGTGGTCCCGCTGCTCATCGTCCTCGCGACCACGGCCTGGTCCTCCCCCGGTCCCGAGGAGTACGTCCGCATGGCGCTCGGCTCGGTGGTCGCGGCGTGCGTCTCGGTGGTCGGCGCCTGGTGGCTCGCCTTCGAGCGGCGCAGCGCCGGGGCACCCGGTCGCACCTGGTTCTGGGGAATCGCCTGCCTCGTCACGGTCAATGCGGTCTCGACCGTCGGAGCCGCCGCCGACCGCCTCACCGGCCTGATCACGGGCTGAGCGGGTGGACGTCCAGGCGCGGTCACCGCGCTCGCCTCACTCCTCGGCGACCGCCCCGATGGCCCCGAGTCCCGCCTCGAACGAGCGGCAGCAGCATCGGCGCCGGTGATCGCCCCGACGAGACGACCGAGCGGCTCCGGCTGTTCCGTCCCGCCGAGAGCGATCTGGACGAGCTGTGGCGGCTGTACTCCGACGAGCGGATCGCGGCGGGCGACCCCCTCCTCCGACACGGCTCCGTCGAGCAGACCCGGGCGGTGCTCGCCCACCGGACGGCGCAGTGGGAACGGGACGACCTCAGCAGCTGGGTCGTCCGGCTGCGGAGTCCCGAGGGCGGCGCGGACGGTGCGATCGGGATCGGCGGCTGCACCCTCCTCGCCGACACGGCCTGGAACGTCGCGTTCACCGTCCATCCGGACCACTGGGGCAGGGGGTACGCCCAGGAGGTCGCCTCCGCAGGCATCGCGGGGGCGCGGCGGCTCCGACCCGAGCTCCCCGTGACCGCGGTCGTCGCGGAACACAACGAGCGATCGCACCGCACGGTCGCTCGACTCGGTCTCGACCGGAGGTGGGAGGGCCCCGACGCGCACAGCCCCGACCCCGCGGCTCGCATCGTGCTCTACTCCGACCGCCTCCTCTCCGACGATGAGATCGGCCGCCTCACGAGCTGAAGGCGCCGCGTGGCGCTGATCGCCGCAGGCAGCAGCGGAGCCGAGACGCCTGCGCGAGACCGGGACGTCACGTTCCGGTGCGCCTCCTGGCCCCATCTTTCTTCCCGGCGGGCGGCGCTGCGCACGAGTGGGTGGGTGGGCGGCGCGGCACTCGCGCCGACCCCTCTCGCGATCGCGCTCAGCGGCCGCCCGCGAGTCGGGGCAGGAAGGGCGCGGAGGTACTCGCCGGACCGGGCATCCGAAGCCGGTCGCCGCGAGGGGCATTAGCGTCGTCGGATGGCGAGCATCACGTACCCCGCACCCCTCCGCGTCGGAGGCCGGGTGGAGGTGCCCGCGCCCTCGATGGGAGTCCCCGCGTACCTGCACGACCGGCTGCAGGACGCCGCGCGCCGACTCGGCTCGGCGGGATACGACGTCCGGGTCCGGCCGCACGCCCTCCTCGGCGGACTCGTTCCGGCGTCCGCCGCGGATCGGGCCGCCGACCTGCACGACGCCTTCCGGAGCGGGGACGCGGTCCTTCCTCCATGGGGCGGCGAGCTCGCCGTCGAGCTGCTGGAGAGGCTCGACTGGCACGCCCTCGCGGAGGCCCGGCCCTGGTTCGTCGGCTGGTCGGACGTCTCGACGCTGCTCCTGCCCCTGACGACGACGACCGGGCTCGCGACGATCCACGGCGCCAATCTGATGGACGAGCCGTGGGAGCTGCCGGTCGGGTTCCACCGCTGGACGGAGGTCGCCGGCCTCGAGCCCGGGGCCGCGTTCACGCAGCACGCCGCGCCGCGACGCCGGAGCCGTCCGTGGGGTGCGTGGGCGGACGAGCCGCTCGACCGCGATCGGGCCTACGAGGAGCCGACCCGCTGGCGCTCGCTCGACGGGGCAGCGGACGCGGCGATGTCCGGCCGCTTGATCGGCGGATGCCTCGAGACGGTGTCCCTGCTCGCGGGCACGCCCTACGGCGACATTCCGGGCTTCGCTCGCCGGCACGCGCCGGAGGGCACCGTCGTCTATCTGGAGGCGGCCGGGTCCGACTCCGTCTCGGTGCTCCGGATGCTCACCTCCCTCCGCCTCGCGGGCTGGTTCGAGCAGGCGACCGGCGTCCTGATCGGCCGGACCGCGGGCGCGTCCCTGCCGGAGCTGAGCCAGGAGGACGCGGTGCGGCGCGCTCTCGGCGATCTCGGCGTGCCGGTGATCCTCGACGTCGACACCGGGCACCAGCCGCCGCAGATGCCCCTGGTCAACGGCGCGCTCGCCGAGATCGCGCTGAGCGGGCCGACGGCCTCGATCACGCAGCGGCTCGTGCCCTGACGGCGCGTGCGGAGAGATCCCGTCGAGCAGTGCCGCCGCCTCGAGGCAAGGCCGCCGCCGCCCCGGCCCTCCTCCGCCCGCCGAGCGCAAGGCCGAGCGGCGGGGAGTCGCCGAGTGGTAGACCTGGGGGCATGAGCAACGACATCCGCGCACTCGCCGAGGGCGAGAGCTACCTCGCCTTCTTCCAGGGCGGGCCGTTCGACGGCCAGACCGAGAACCGCGTCAGCACCGAGGGGGGCTACGAGAAGGAGGTCGACGTCTACGCCGCCGTCGACGGCCAGGAGACGCACCTCGTCTACAACGCCGTCTCCGCCAAGGAGGTCGGCGAGGCGGTCCACGTGACCTACTCGATCGACGCTCCCGACTCCGACCCGATCGAGGACCCGGAGGACCGCGGCGGCGGATTCCAGTAGTCCGCACCACTCTTCGGATGCCGCTCCGGCGTCGCGCTCAGCGCGGCCGGGGCGGCATCCGCATGTGAGGACGCGCCACTCCGGGGACGACGCCTCCCGCCGCTCCTAGGATGATGGTTCCTCACTGTCTCGGCCGATTCAGGTCCGCGTTCCTCGGGAGCCGCCGTGTCCGATCCGCTGATCCACCCGATGCCCCTCCGCGGCGACTCCGCCCGGCACTGGCTGCGGGCCCGCCACGCCGAGGCCGGGCCCGACCCCGCCCTCGCCGTCACTGGGCAGGAAGCGGCCGCCGAGGGCGTGCTCCTTCGCCGGATCTGGCACACGGCCGGCACGATCGACTTCCGCCCGAGCCCCCGCGCCGACCCGGGGTCGGTGGTGCTCCTGCTCCCGCTCGAGGGCGCGTTCACCGTCGCCAGCCGGGAGGAGCGCGAGTTCGTCGGCCGCGGCACCCTCGCGGTGCTGCCCGCCCGATCGGGAGCGACGATCAGCACGAGCGCTCCCAGCTCCCGGCTCGTCCTGGTCGTGCGGCCCTCGGGCGACGCGGATCCGCCCGCCGGCCTCACCGTGGTCTCCTCCCCCGCGGCACCGGTGCTGGTCGCCGCCGCGAACGCCGTGCTCGACGCCGGGCTGCCCATGAGCCCCGGGCTGCACACCGCGCTGCGGGGCCTCGCCGCGGCCGTCGTCGCGGAGTGACGGGAGCTGTCAACCCTCCCCGCCCCGGCCATCCGCTCGCAGGGACGTCCTCGAACATCGAGTGACGCCGATCGTCGGCGCCGGAAGGAGCACTCGCCATGGCCGAGATCACCGCCCACCACGGACTCTTCAAGGACACGGACCTGCACGTCGACGACACCGGCGGATCGGGCCGCCCCGTGGTCCTCATCCACGGCTGGCCCCTCTCGGGCGAGTCGTGGAAGGAGCAGGTCCCCGCGTTCGCCGAGGCCGGCTACCGCGTCGTCACCTACGACCGCCGCGGCTTCGGGCGCAGCGACAAGCCGCTCACCGGCTACAGCTACGACACGCTCACCGAGGACCTGCACACCCTCCTCACCGAGCTCGACCTGCAGGACGTCACCCTGGTCGGCTTCTCGATGGGCGGCGGCGAGGTCGCCCGCTACTTCACGAAGTACGGCGCCGATCGCCTGCACAGCGTCGTCTTCGCCTCGGCCGTCCCGCCGTACCTGATGAAGACGGACGACAACCCGGACGGCCCGCTCGAGAAGGCGCAGGCCGCGCAGATGACCGCGGGCCTCACGAAGAGCGAAGACGACTTCTACGACCGGTTCACCACCGACTTCTTCTCGGTCGACGGCGTGCTGAAGGTGACGGAGGAGCAGCGCCAGGAGGCGATCGCTCTGGCGAAGCAGTCGGCCAAGCACGCCGCCCTCGCCTGCATGACGGCGTTCGCGACCACCGACTTCCGCGAGGACCTGCCCAACGTGTCGGTGCCCGCGCTCGTCATCCACGGCGACGGCGACGGCACGGTTCCGTTCGAGGGCTCCGGCGCCCGCACCCACGCGGCGATCCCCGGCTCCGAGCTGCACGTCGTCCACGGCGCCCCGCACGGAGTGACCGTGAGCCACCCGGAGGAGTGGAACCGCGTCGTCCTGGAGTTCCTCGCGGAGTAGCGGCGGCACTCCCGCATGCTGGTCGAGCAGCCCCGCAGGGGCGTATCGAGATCCGCTGCACACAAGCGGATCTCGATACGCGCGCTGCGCGCGCTGCTCGATCAGCGTGAGCGGCCTCTGCCGGTCGAGCAGCCCAGGAGGGGCGTCGGGGCACGGCGAGGTCCGGCGAACGGCCTGCCCAGGTCCGGCGGTAGGAGCGCGTCAGCCGAGGATCGTGTCCACGAGCCGGGTCGTCCGATCGATGAACGCGTCTCGATGCTCTCCTCCGGGGCTCCAGAACGCATCGCCGTGCAGCGTGCGGAAGGAGTTCGCCTCGTAGAGCGCCCGAGCGGCCGATCGCCCCGCCTCGGGGTCGGCGGTCGGGAGCACCTGCGCCACCCGGTCCGCGAAGCGGCGGGACTCCTGGGCGCCCCGCTCGAGCAGCGCGCGATCGCTCGACGAGGCGCGCGAGGCGGCGTCGACGCTGAAGGCGCGCTTCGCGGAGGCGTTCTGGATCGACGACGCCGACGGCGGCTACCCGGCGATCGCGCTCGACGCGGCCGGGCGCCCGGTCGACACGATCACCAGCAACCTCGGCCACCTCCTCGGCACCGGCATCCTCTTCCCCGAGCACGCCGCCCGGGTCGCCGAGCTGCTGGTCTCCCCCGGGCTCGACTCGGGCTTCGGCCTGCGCACCCTGGACACCGGCTCGGGCGGCTACTGGCCGCTGTCGTACCACGGCGGCTCCGTCTGGGCCCACGACACCGCGATCGCCGTCACCGGGCTCGCCCGGGAGGGCTTCGGGGCGGAGGCGACGACCCTCTCGCGCGGACTGATCGCCGCGGCCGAGGGCTTCGGCTACCGGATGCCCGAGCTGCACTCGGGCGACCCCGCCGCCGAGGTGCACGCGCCGGTGCCGTACCCGGCGGCCTGCCGACCGCAGGCCTGGTCGGCGGCCGCCTCCGTCGCCGTGCTGTCGGCGGCGCTGGGGCTCGCTCCCGGAGGCGACACCCTGGTCGTCGCGCCGCTCTCGCCCGCGCTCGCCGGGCCGATCCGCGTGGACGGGATCCGCTACCGCGGCTCCGTGGTGCCGGTGGACTGGGACGGCAGGATCTGAGGCGCCGCGCCGCTCAGGGCGGACCGGCTCAGATCAGGCCGGCTCAGGGCAGGCGCGCTCAGGGCAGGCGCGCCACGACCGCGCGCGCGATGCGCCGGCCCGAGCGGTTCGCCCCGATGGTCGAGGCCGTCGGGCCGTAGCCGGCGAAGAAGACGCGCTGATCCGTCAGCGAGGCTCCGTCGGCGACCGCGATGCCGCCCTCGCGCTCGCGCAGCCCGAGCGGAGCGAGGTGGCGCAGCTCCGGCCGGAAGCCCGTCGCCCAGATGATCGCGTCGGCGCGCGTGAAGGAGCCGTCCGGCCAGCGCACGCCCTCCTCCTCGATCGACGAGAACATCCCCCGCTCGTGCAGGAGCCCGCGCTCGATCCCGGCGACCACCCGGCGGGTGCGCTGCACGCCCGTGCCGCCGACGATGCTCGGGAGGGGCAGCCCGGCGCGGGCGGCGCGGTCCTGCTCGGCCACCGCCTCCACCGCCGACTCCATCGCCAGCTGCTCGCCGTCGTGGTAGACCACCGGTCGCCGCGTCGCCCACGTCAGTGAGCGCGCCACCCGCTCGAGCTCCAGCAGGAAGCCGATCGCCGAGGTGCCGCCGCCGACCACGAGCACCTGCTTCCCGGCGAAGTCCTCGGCGCGGACGTACTCGGTCGGGTCGATCTGCACGCCGCGGAAGCGGTCGCGCCCGGGGTAGTGCGGGACGAAGGGCGATCCCCAGGTGCCGGTCGCGTTGACGAGCAGACTCGCGCGCTCGACCGCGCGGTCGGACTCGACGACGAGCGGCGACCCCGTGTCGTGCGGCGTCGCACTCGTGACGCGCCGCACCGACTCCGGACGGCGGATCTCGAGACCGAGCTCCTCCTCGTAGCGCCCGTAGTACTCGCGGACCACGTCCCGTGCCGGTCGCCGGTGATCGGCCGTGCGGAACGACAGCCCCATCCGCTCCATGCCCGGGAGATCGTGCACGCGGTGCGCGGAGCCGAGCCGCAGGGCCTCCCAGCGGAACTGCCAGGCCCCGCCGGGCTCCGGACCGCGGTCGAGGACGATCAGGTCGCGCCCGGGGACGAGGCCGAGACGGCGCAGGTAGTAGGCCACGGACAGACCCGCCTGGCCCGCGCCGATCACCACGACGGGACGCGGTGGGGCGACGCTGTCCACGGTGCTCCTGACGCGGTCGAGGATGGGCGGCCGTCCGGCAGATCGAGGCCCGGGGTGGCGTGTCCCCCGTCTGCTAAACTACCGCGTAGATTTCAACTTTCCCTGTCTGCTCTTTTCCCCAGCCGGCTCACTGCCCGTCTGGCCTGTCATCGTGAGGGGGTCACCCATGGGGCGCGGCCGTCAGAAGGCGAAGAACACCAAGATCGCCCGTGAGCTGAAGTCGTTCAGCCCGGCGGTCGATTACAGCGCGCTCGAGCGCGAGCTCAGCCACCCGGACGAGCCGGACTACTCGAAGTGGATCGACGCCGAGGACGACGGCGACGACACGGACCTCGTCGAGGAGCCGCACCAGAAGCGTGCGTGACTCCTCCCGTGAATCGGGGCCGCTCCCTCGGGGCGGCCCCGTTTCGCGTGCGGGCGACGATCCGGCGGGCGAGGGACCCCACCTGGAGCGCGGGTCGCTCGGCTGAGCACGTTCTCCCGCTTTCCGCCACTGAGTGCAGAATGTCGGTGCCCCCTGGGACACTGACCGGATGAGCACTTCCCCGTCCGCACGGCTGCCCGTGTGGCAGTCGGAGCGTCGCGGGAACGACCTCGACGAGGCGCGCGACTTCTACGCCGGCTCGTACAACGGCTCCGGCTTCCGGGCCGAACGCTCGGTCGTGCCGTTCGCGTTCCGCTACACGACGACCGGGCCCGGGCCCGTCAGCCTCCACTCCGCCTCCTTCCTGGGCCGGGTGCGCGGCACGGTGGCCCCGAGCGACGTCTACGTCGCCCTCTGGCTGACCGCCGGGCGCGCCTCCCTCGATCTGGGGCGCGACGAGCACCGCCTCGTCGTCGGCCGCCCGGCCATGTTCCCGAGCGGCCGGCCCTTCGGCTTCGAGGCCCTCGAGTACCGCGACGCGCTCGTGCACTTCGAGGCCGCCCACCTCGAGGCGATCGCCGCCGAGCTGCACGGCACCGAGCCCGGCCCGCTGCGGTTCGCCCCTGTGGCGCGCGACACGACCGCCTGGTGGGCGGCGATCCGGCTCCTGCGCGACACCCTCGCCTCCCCGCACACGCCCACCGTGCTGCAGCGCGACGGCGTCGCCCGCATCGCCGCGCTCGCCGCCCTGCAGACCTTCGCCCACCGCATCGCCCCGCTGCCGGCCGTGCCGCCCTCGGTCAGCGCGCGGCGCCTCCGCCGGGCTGTGGAGTTCGTGCAGGCCAACGCCGACCTGCCCCTCGGAGTGGCCGACATCGCCGACGCGGCCGGGCTCACGGTCCGCGGCGTGCAGCTGGCGTTCCAGCGCGCCTTCGGCGAGACCCCGCGGCACTACCTGCGCGACGTCCGCCTCGAGCGCGCGCACGAGGAGCTCTCGGCCGGATCGATCGGCTCGCTGGTGGTCGGCGACGTCGCCGCACGCTGGGGGTTCATCAGCGGCGGCCGCTTCGCCCAGCACTACGCGACGCGGTTCGGCGAGCTCCCGAGCGAGACCCTCCGCCGCTAGTCCCGCCGATCCCCGACGGCGGTTCCGCCGAGGGGCGTTCGGGCGTACTGTCCGAGGACCGCCCGCTGCCCCGCGGGCCCGCGTCGATGGAGTCGCGAATGTTCGAACCCGGAGGATCCGCGCGGCCTGTCGCGCGGGTCGGCTACGTCACCGCCGCCCTGCTGGTCGGCGCGATCCTGGTGGGCGGCGCGGTCGGCGCCGCCGTCGCCCTGGTCCTCTACCTGCCCGGCGTCCTCGCCGCCGACGGCCCGCCCGGGCTGGTGAGCTTCGGCCTGCTCATGGGAGCGGCCTCCGGCGCGGGCATCGGAGTCGTCGGAGGCGCGGGAGCGGTCGCCGGCATGGTCGCGGTGCGCGTCGCGAGCCGCCGCGACGGCCCGTTCGTGCTCGGCACCAGCGCGGGCGCCGGTCTCGGCGTGCTGGTCGCCTCCGCGAACCTGCTCGTCAGCCGCGACGCCCCGACCTGGGCGACCGCCCTGCTCGCCACCGCGGCCGCCTGCGCCCTCTGCGCGGCGGGCTCGTGGCTGCTGACCCGGCACGAGCACTCCTGGGAGCGCGCGCACGCCGCACCGCGCTGATCCGCGGCGCCTCCGGGGATCAGCCCGCGTAGGACCCGACCAGGCGGACCGCTCCGCCGTCGACGCCCTTCGCGCCCTGCTCGAAGCCCTCGAACCCGCGCGCGGCGGTCGAGACGCGGCCCGCGACCCACGACGGGACGCCCGAGCGCTCGAGGCGCGCGATCACGCCGTCGGCCGCCTCCGCCGCGACCACGGCGAACATGCCGATGCCGAGGTTCCAGGTGCCCTCGGTGCTCTCGAGCGTCGCGCCGGACATCGCGGCGAGCGCGCGGAACACGTCGGACGGGCTCCAGCTCGCCCGCTCGACCTCGACCCAGGAGCCGCGCGGCAGCACCCGCGCGAGGTTCGCCGCGATCCCGCCGCCGGTGACGTGGCTGATGGAGTGGACGGCCGGGCCGAGCTCGACGTCGTCGAGCAGGTCGAGGAGGGGCCGGGTGTAGAGGCGGGTCGGCTCCAGCAGCACCTCGCCGACCACGCCGCCCAGCTCCTCGGAGCGGTCGGTGAAGCCGATGCCGCGCTCGGCGAGGATGTGGCGCACGAGCGAGTAGCCGTTCGAGTGCAGTCCGGAGGAGGCCATCGCCACCACGACGTCGCCGTCGCGCACGCGGTCGGCGCCGCGCACCTGGTCGGCCTCGATCGCGCCGACCGCCGCGCCCGCCACGTCGTAGTCGTCGGGTCCGAGCAGGCCCGGGTGCTCGGCCGTCTCGCCGCCGACGAGCGCGGTGCCCGTCTCGGAGCAGGCGCGCGCGATGCCGGCGACGATGTCGGCGATGCGGGCCGGGACGACCTTGCCGCACGCGATGTAGTCGGTCATGAAGAAGGGGCGGGCGCCGACCACGACGATGTCGTCGACGACCATGCCGACGAGGTCCTGCCCGATGGTGTCGTGCTTGTCGATTGCCTGGGCGAGCGCGACCTTGGTGCCGACGCCGTCGGTCGAGGTCGCGAGGAGGGGGGCTCGGAAGTCGCGGAGGAAGGAGACGTCGTAGAGGCCCGCGAAGCCGCCGACCCCGCCGAGGACCCGGCTGTCGTGCGTCGCCGACACCGCCGACTTCATCAGCTCGACGGCGAGGTCCCCCGCCGCCGTGTCGACTCCTGCGCGGGCGTAGCTGCTCGTCTCATCACTCACGCGACGACCCTACCGACTGCCCTCTCCCGCCGCGGCGCGGATCCGGGTCCGCCGCACCGGCGGCTCCCGCTCCGCGCCCGCGGTCACGCGTCCCAGGCCACGTAGTGCAGCTCGGCGCGGTCGCGGCTGCGGTGGAGGTCGAGGTAGGACCGGGCGATGACCTCGGCCGCCGCGTCCGGGTGGCCGCCGTCGATGAGCGCGGTGATCGCCACGTGGGCGGCGTAGACGCCCCGGGGCTCGAGCGCGGAGTGGAGGTTGAGGACCCAGTTCCGCAGGCCCGCGACGCAGTCGCCCTCATCGACGCCTGCGACCGCTCGATCGAGCTCGGCCGGGATCTCGTCGAGGCCGCCCACCGCGACGGATCCCTCTCCCCCGACTTCACCCACGACGACCTGATGGCCCTGCTCTGGATGGCGGGCACGACCAGCCGCGAGTCCGCGGCTCCGCAGGGCTGGCGCCGCGTCCTGGACCGCAGCCTCGCCGGCGCCTGGACGGCTCCGAGCAGCTGAGCGGCCGCGCGGCTCCCCGACCGACCGCCCGGCCGATCCGCCGGTCGACGCCGCCCTGAGTACCCCCACGACCACGGATCCGCCCACGGCGAACCATTAGGGGATGAGTCCCCCGCGTGCCAGGATGGACCGTCAAACCCCCCTGCTATCCCCTTGGGAGCCCCTCCGGCATGTGCGGAATCGTTGGGATCGTGTCCTCCGGACCGGTCAACCAGTCCATCTACGACAGCCTCTCCCTCCTGCAGCACCGCGGCCAGGACTCGACCGGCATCGCGACCGCCGACGGCAGCACCCTGCACATCAAGAAGGCCGCGGGACAGGTCCGCGAGGCGTTCCGCACCCGCGACATGCGCTCGCTGCTCGGATCCATGGGCCTCGGCCACGTGCGCTACGCGACGAAGGGCAACGCCGAGCGCGAGGAGGAGGCCCAGCCGTTCTACGTGAACGCGCCGTACGGCATCATCCTCGTCCACAACGGCAACCTCACGAACACGCGCGAGCTCACCGAGGAGCTCTTCCGCATCGACCGCCGCCACCTCAACACCACCTCCGACACGGAACTGCTGGTCAACGTGCTGGCGAACGAGCTGCAGGCCTCGATGTCGGGCCGCGACCTCGACGCCGACGAGGTGTTCGACGCCGTCGCCCGCGTGCACGAGCGCGTCGAGGGCTCCTACGCCACGATCGCGCTGATCGCCGGCGTCGGGCTGCTGGCGTTCCGCGACCCCTTCGGCATCCGCCCGCTCATCGTCGGCCGCCGCAGCAACACCGGGGCGCCGGACGACTGGGTCGTCGCCTCCGAGTCGCTCGTGCTCGAGGCGCAGGGCTTCGAGATCGTCCGCGACGTCGCTCCCGGCGAGGCGGTCTTCATCACCCCCGACGGCCGGATGGCCAGCCGCCAGTGCGCGAAGGATCCGCGACTCATCCCGTGCTCGTTCGAGTACGTCTACCTCGCCCGCCCCGACTCCGTGATGTCGGGCATCTCGGTCTACGAGGCGCGCCTGCGCCTGGGCGACCGCCTCGCCGACACCATCGCGCAGTACACCCCGGGCGGAGCGATCGACGTCGTCATGCCGATCCCCGACTCCTCCCGCCCCGCCGCGATGCAGGTCGCGCAGAAGCTCGGGATCGAGTACCGCGAGGGCTTCTACAAGAACCGCTACGTCGGCCGGACGTTCATCATGCCCGGGCAGGCGGTCCGCAAGAAGTCGGTGCGTCAGAAGCTCAACGCGATGTCGAGCGAGTTCAAGGGCAAGAACGTCCTGATCGTCGACGACTCGATCGTCCGCGGCACCACCTCCAAGGAGATCGTCGACATGGCCCGCGCGGCCGGCGCGAACACGGTCACCTTCGCGTCCGCCGCGCCTCCCGTGCGCTACCCGCACGTGTACGGGATCAACATGCCCTCGCGCCAGGAGCTCGTGGCCCACAACCGCCGCATCCCCGAGATCTCGGAGGCGATCGGCGCCGACCAGCTGATCTACCAGGAGGTCGCCGACATGAAGGCGGCGATCCTCGAGGGCTCGGACGTCACCGACCTCGAGACCAGCTGCTTCACCGGCGAGTACGTCACGGGCACCGTCACCCCGGAGTACCTCGACTGGGTGGAGCGCACTCAGCTGAGCTGAGCTCTGCACAGCGCCGGGCGCGGCGCAACGGGTGCCGCGGATCCGTGCGCCGCTCCATGATCGGAGGGTGCGCGGCCCCGCGCGCATGCACCCGAGGAGTCCCCCGTGATCTACCGAATCCTGCCGTTCCTGCTCACCTTCGTGGCCAAGAAGATCTCGAAGTCGCAGAAGGCCAAGCGCGCCGCCGCCAAGCGCCCGACGTCCACCCCGAGCAGCAGCCGCCGCTCCTCGTCGCGCCGGGGACGCTGACGCCGCGGTCCCGTCCGCGAGCGCGAGCCGCGGGCGGGACCCTCAGCGCAGGGCGGAGTGCCGCGGCCGCAATGCGGCCCGCCTCCGCCGGCTAGACCCGGTCGGACCCCGTCTGCGGGTCGTCCTCGTCGGACGTCGTCCGCGCGTCGGGCAGGGCCTCCTCGGCCACGGGCTCCTCGGCCGCGTCCTCGCGCTCGACGATCCGCTCGGCGGTGGTCCGGACGACCTTCCGGCCGACGACCCGGTCGAGCAGCACCACGACGAGCCCCGCGAGAGCGCCGAACAGCGTCACGAAGAGCAGCAGGCTGAAGCCGAAGACCTGCCCGCGGGAGAAGCCCTGCGTCTCGGGCAGCGCGAAGGTCAGCACGAAGGCCGCGATCGCTCCGAGCCCGACGCCGAGGGTCAGGATGCGCCAGACGCGCGGGGAGCGGCGGACGTCGACCTCTTCGCGGGTGACCTCGGGGCGGGCGGGATCGCTCATGCCTCCATTCTCCCCCGCGCGGGCGAGGGCACGGCACCGTGATCGCTCAGAGCGCGTGCACGAGCCGGCCCGCCTGCGCGCGCAGCTCGCGGACGACGGTGCGGACCGAGAGCCGCTCCGCCCGGTCCGGCCGCATCAGCGCGACGATGTGCCGCACGGAGTTCACCCCGCGGAGCGGCTTCACCACCACTCCCGCGCCGCCCGCCGTGTAGCGCGGGAGCACCGCGATGCCCAGGCCCGCCGCGACGAACGCCTCCGTCACGCGGGTCGACGCGAAGCGCTGCTCCACCCGCACCGCCTCGCCGGACGCGGTCTCGATGTCCTGCATCACGCGCTCGAACGGGAACCCGTCCGGGACGCCGATCCAGGTCTCGCCGACCAGATCCGCCGCCGACACCGTCGCCCGGTCCGCGAGGCGGTGCCCGGCCGGCAGGCCGATGTCGAGGGGCTCGATCATCAGCTCCGCCATCGCGAGTCCGCGGCCGGCCCAGGCGCTTCTGCCGGTGGGCGAGTGGGCGAGCACGATGTCGAAGTCGGCGGTCAGGTCGGCGAACTCGTCGGTGCCGGGGTCCGCGTCCTCGCACTGCACGACGAGCCCCTCGACGCTCCGGAGCGCCACCAGCGCGTTCGGGAGGAGCATCTGGCCCGCAGTGGGGAAGGTCGCGATGGTGACCTCGCCGATCGGGTTGTTCTTGAACGTCTGCCAGACGGCGTCGGCCCGCTCGAGCGCGATCGCGATCTCGGTGGCGCTCCGGGCGAGCTCGCGTCCCGCCGCCGTGAGCACCACGCCGCGGCCGGAGCGCTCGATCAGCGGCACGCCGGCCTCGCGCTCGAGCACCTTGAGCTGCTGCGAGACCGCGGAGGGCGTGCGGTGCGTCGCCTCCGCCACGGCCGTGATCGAGCGGCGCATCGAGAGCTCGCGGAGAAGTTCCAGCCGTCGCACGTCCATGTAGAGAAACTACACGTCAGGGCAAGAACAGTTCGATTGTCCTACGGAACACGCGGCCGGACACTGGACGTTGTACACAGCATCCCGGCGGATGGATCAGAAGCCGCCGCAACGAAAGGCAGAACACTCATGAGCATCGCAATCCTCGTCGTCCTCAGTGGCCTCGCCGCATGGGGCACGGTGTCGACGGTGCTCGTCGCCAGCCGCGACGGCTACCGTCAGGTCCCCGCGCAGCACTGAGCCCCGCCGCTCCGCGACAGCACCTCATCGCGTTCCGACGCCGTCTCCCGATCGGGAGGCGGCGTTCTCGCGTCTCCGGGGGCTGTTGCCGCTCCTCGGGGAGCGCCTCCCCGCCGCGGCTCCCGGGGGTCGACCATCGGCTCGCCCCGCACACGACGACGGGCCCCCGACCGGAGTCGAGGGCCCGTCGTGCGCGTGGTGCGACTACTTCGCGGCGGTGCGGCGGCGCAGGCGCGCGACCGTCATGCCCAGACCGAGCAGCAGAGCGGCGATCCCGGCGGCGAACGCGGGGGTCGCGTCCACTCCGGTCTCGGCGAGGTGGTGCGAGCCGGCGACCGGAGCAGTGGTCGGCGTCGGCGCGGGGCCCGTGGTGGGCGGCGTGGTCGGCGCGGGCGTCGGCTCCGTGGTCGGTCCGGGAGTCGGGGTGCCCGCTCCGGCGCCGGCCGCGACGGCGAAGCCGACGCTGATCTCGGTGCCGGTGGTGTCGAGCACGAACGTCGCGGTGTGCGCGCCGCCCGCCAGGCTCTCGTCGATCGGGACCGAGAACGAGGCGCGACCGGTCGAGTCGTCGGTGACGGCCCGGGTCGGGTCGATCGTCGCGGTGCCGACGACGGTGCCGTCGACGCTCGCGGTCACGGTGGTATCGGCCGCGGCTCCGGTGCTGAACAGGAGCGAGGAGAGGTCGACGGTCATGGTGTCGCCGACCGCGTACTCGCCCGAGTCCGGGACGTTGTCGGTCAGGCCGATCGTGCGCTGCACGGGGTCGGGGCTGACGGTGCCGAGGTCCTGGATGTAGCCGACGAAGGCGTCCAGGTCGATGCGGCCGGAGTCGGCCGTGCCGGTGCCCTCGGTGAAGGTGCTGAAGCCGTCGCCGCCGCTCGCGAGGAAGCTGCTGGTCACGACGGTGAAGGTCGCGGCCGGGTCGATCGGCTCGTTCTGGAAGAACACCTGCGAGATGCGCGAGCCCTCGGGCGCCGTAGCGTCGAAGACGTAGGTGAGGTCCTTCGAGGTGGAGAGGTTCAGCTGCGGGTGGCTGGAGCTGCCCACCCACTGCTCCTCGAGCAGGTCGGAGATCTGCTCGCCGGTCAGCTGCAGGGTCACCAGGGTGTTCGCGAAGGGCTGGGCGTCGGAGGCCTCGGCGTAGGTGACCACGCCGTCCGCGTCGCCGGGCTGGTCCGGAGTCGCGGTGTAGGACAGGTCGTCGCGCAGGCCGCCCGCGTTCGAGAAGGCGATCTGCGTGCCGAGCTCACGGGTGGCCCACAGCTGGGCGTCCGAGACGAGGTTGCCGAGGGTCGACTCCGAGCCGCGGTTGGTCGTGGTGCCGTCCGGGCGGTAGGCGCGCGAGATGTCCTCGGTGATGGTGCCGACCTTCACGCTGCCCTCGCGGACGGCGACGGCCTGGGCGTCGGCGACGATGGTCTCGACCTCGGGGTCGGGCTCGAAGGCACCGACGACGATCGTCTTGGCCGGGTCGTCGGAGGTCGGGTCGTCGACGACCTTCGTCAGCGGCACGACCTCGCTGGTGAGCGAGGTGAGCTGCTTGGTCGCCGGGTCGACGGTCAGGGACATGCGGCCGATGTTCTCGGCGTAGCTGCCGGTCTGCGACACGACGGTCGGGAAGGCCCGGCCCGCGTCGATGCCCGCGTCGTACTCCTGGTGGCTGTGGCCCGAGACGATCGCGTCGACGTTCGGGGCGACCGCGTTGACGATCGCGCCGAACTTGGGGTCCGCCTCCGGAGTGTTCAGCTCGGCCGCGTCGGCGTCGGCTCCCTCGTGCAGGAGCAGGACGACCACGTCGGCCTCGTCGTTGGCCGCGTCGCCGTCCTGGAGCTGCGCGGCGACCTCGTTGACGTTCTCGGCGATCGGCTCGATGGAGAGCGTCGAGATCGTGGCGGGGCTGACGAGCTTGCCGAGGTCCTCGGTGATCGCGCCGATGAAGGCGACGGAGACGCCGTCCTGCTCGGTGATCACGTACGGGGAGTAGGCGCGCTCGCCGGTTGCGGTGTCGTAGAGGTTCGCGTTCACGTAGGGGAACGCCGAGGCGTCCACGACGCGGCCGTCGACGTCGGCGCGGCCCTGGTCGAACTCGTGGTTGCCCAGGGTGCTGACGTCGAGGCCCATCGCGTTGAGCGAGTCGAGCGTGGGGATGTCGCCCTGCACCTTCGACACGAAGGTCGAGGCGCCGATGTTGTCGCCGGCCGAGACGAACAGCGTGTTCGGGTTGGCGGCGCGGTAGGAGTCGACGGCACCGGCGAGCACGGCGGCTCCGGCGACGGCGCGGTCGGCGGCGAGCCGCCCGTGGAAGTCGTTGATCGAGAGGATGTCGATGGCGACATCGCCCTCGGCCGCCACGGCGGGCGTGGCGCCGAGGAGGGCCGCTCCGGCGACGGCGCCGACGGCGGTCGCGGAGAGGAGTCGGGTGAGGCCGCGTCGGCCCGGGGAAGTACTGCGCATCGTGAAGGGGACTCCAAGCATCGAGCGGTGGATCCGGAGAGGATTCGTGCCGCGTGAGGGGGTTATTCCCAGACAACCCGACGGCGGAGCCCAGGTCAAACGTTCTGACGACGGCTCACCGCCGCGTTTACGAGAAGTTAACTCGCCGACGCTCAGCCGACGCGCAGGATGGGAAGGAACGGCGTGAGGTCCGCGCGCACTCCGGAGGCGTGGATCCGCCCGCTCGCGAGACCCTCGCTCCACGGCAGCGAGCCGGTCGCGAGCGGCAGCCAGGTCGCCGCGTCCATCTCGATCACGTTCGGCGGAGTCCCGCGGGTGTGGCCCGGGCCCTCGACGCACTGGGCCGCGCCGAACGGCGGAACGCGCAACTCGACGCTGCGCCCGGGGACGTTCGTCTCGATGATCTGCAGGAGGAACCGCACCGCCGTCGCCGTCGTGTTCCGGTCCGCTCCTCCGGCGAGCGCCGCCCGCACCGCGGACTGCCCGCTCGCCTCGTCGATCCTGCCCTTGGCCATCCACCCATCCTGCCGCCGCCGCTCGCTCCCGGAGGCCTCCGCGGGGCTCCGCCCGGCGTGTCGGCGTCCGCAGCGCCGCCCTGCGGAGGAGGACGTCACAGGGACCAGCCCCGGCGCGGGGCGCCCTATCCTGTCAGGGTGAAGATCCTCGTCCTCGGTTCGGGTGCCCGTGAGCACGCCATCATCACGGCTCTCCTCGCGGAGGAGGAGCACCACGAGATCATCGCGGCGCCCGGCAACGCCGGCATCGCGCGCGACGTCGAGGTCATCCACTTCGACACGAACAGCCCCCGGCTGGTCAGCGACTTCGCGGTGGAGCAGGGCATCGAGCTCGTCGTCATCGGCCCCGAGGCGCCCCTGGTCGCCGGAGTCGCCGACGCGCTCCGCAAGCGCCGCATCCCCACCTTCGGCCCCGACCGGGCCGCCGCCGCACTCGAGGGCTCGAAGACCTTCGCGAAGCGCGTGATGGACATGGCCCGCGTGCCCACCGGCCGCGCGACCCGCGTCTCCACCCTGGTCGACGCCACCCGCGCCATCGACGAGTACGGACTCCCCTCGGTCGTCAAGGCCGACGGCCTCGCCGCGGGCAAGGGCGTCCTGGTGACGGAGTCGCGCAGCGCCGCGATCGCGCACGCCGAGTTCTGGCTGCAGTCCGGCGACGTCCTCATCGAGGAGTTCCTCGCCGGCCAGGAGGTCTCCCTCTTCCTCCTCTCCGACGGCCACGACGTCGTCCCCCTCTCCCCCGCGCAGGACTTCAAGCGCCTGAGCGACGGCGACGAGGGGCCGAACACCGGCGGCATGGGCGCCTACTCCCCGCTCCCCTGGCTCGCCGACCGCTGGGAGAGCGAGCGCGCCTTCGTCGACGAGGTGATCGACACGGTCGCCATCCCGACCATCCGCCAGCTCGAGCGCGAGCGCACCCCCTTCGTCGGACTCCTCTACTGCGGCCTCATCGTGACCGACGCGGGCCTGCGCGTGATCGAGTTCAACGCCCGCTTCGGAGACCCCGAGACCCAGGTCGTCCTCCCCCGCCTCGCCTCCCCGCTGTCCGCGCTGCTGCACGCGGCGGCCACCGGCGCGCTCGCCTCCGTCCCGTGGCCCGCGTTCACGGACGAGGTCGCCGTCACGGTCGTCCTCGCGAGCGAGGGCTACCCCGAGAACGCCGTCACCGGACGGACCATCACCGGACTCGACGCGGCGGCGGACGTCCCCGGCGTCACCATCGCCCACGCGGCGACCCAGCTGGTCGACGGGAGCTTCGTCGCCACCGGCGGCCGCGTGCTCAACGTCGTCGCACGCGGTGCCGACTTCGCCGAGGCGCGGGAGCGGGCGTACCGCGCGCTCGACCTGATCCACCTCGACGGCGGGCTGTATCGGAGCGACATCGCGGCGAAGGTCGCGAAGTAGAGCGACCTCAGCGTGATGTCGGCCACGCCGCTCCCCGCGCGGCGTGGCGCGGTCGACTCAGAGACCGGCCGGGTACTCGGAGAGCGGGGCGCGGTCGGCGCGTCCAGAACGCTCGGCACGCGTTCCGGTCGACGCCTCGAGGGTGGCCGGGGTGGGGTGGATCCGCGCTCGGACTCGGACCTCCGCGACACGGGCTCGCGGCGGAGGTCGGTCGCCTCGCGGGGGGCGGGTCAGGCCAGGGTGCGGAGGGCCTCGGCGAGGTGGGGGTGCGCGAAGGTGAAGCCGGCGTCCTCGAGGCGGGCGGGCACGACCCAGCGGGACTTGAGCAGGAGCTCGGACTCGGTGCGGAGCAGGAGCGTCGCGGGCTCGAGGACGAAGCGCGGAGCCGGCACGCCGATCCGGCGGCCGACGGCGGCGCGGAGCAGCCGGGAGAGCTCGGTGTTGTCGCTCGGATTCGGCGACGCGAGGTTCACCGGCCCGTCGAGGGTCGACTCCTCGAGGAAGCGGATCGACCGGTGGACGTCCTCCACGTGGATCCAGCTGAAGTGCTGACGGCCGCGGGTGCGCCGGTGCTCGTGGTGCACACCGGCCTCGCGGCGCGCGCGCGTCGAGGGCCACGGCCCGTCGAACTGCGGACCGCCGAGGCCGAGCCGCGCCAGCCGCAGCAGGATCGCCGTCGCCGGACCGTCTCCGAGCACGATGGACATCCGCAGCGCCACGCGCCGCACGCCAGGCGTCTCCCCGGCGAAGAACTCCGACTCCCACGCCCGCGCCACGTCGACCGAGAAGCCCTCGCCGAGCACGCCCTCGTCCTCGGTGTTCGCCCGCTCCTCCTCGTGCCGGTAGATCGTGGCCGTGCTCGCGTTCATCCAGACCGGCGGAGGAGTCGCGGCCGCCGCGACCGCCCGGTGCAGCTCCGCGGTGGTCGCCACGCGCGAGCGGAGGATCTCGGCGCGGTTCGCCGCGGTGTACCGGCAGTCGACGCTCTTGCCGGCCAGGTTCACCAGGAGGCGCGCACCGTCGAGCACGCGGGTGATGCCGACGGTGTCGCCCCAGCGCGCGTCCGGCCCGGAGCGGCCGATCCTCCGCACCGTCCAGCCGTCGGCGGTGAAGCGGCGGGCGAGGTCCGTCCCGAGGAATCCGCTCGCACCGGCGAGGACGACGACGGGGTCAGCGGTGCTGCTCATCGCCCCATCGTGCCGCACGGCGCCGGAGTCACGGGGAGGACTCGTCGCAGGCGCGCTGCCGGGACGCGGAGTGGGTGGAGGCGGGCCTCGATCAGCCGCCGAGCGACCCCGCATCGCGGAGGAGACGCGCCGCGGCGAGCGCCCCGGCCAGCCGCTCGGCGAACCCCGGCGGCACCTCGGCGGGCAGCGCGTCGACCGGCCACCAGGCCACGTCGTCGCTCTCGTCGCTGACGGTCACGGGAGCGTCCGGATCGGCGATCGCACCGTAGCCCACGTCCCAGTGGCGGGAGCAGCGGCCGAAGCCGTCGCCGAGCGCGTGCCGGTCGAGGTCGAGGGGCAGGACGCCGAGCGGCTGCAGTCGTGCCGCTCCGCTCTCCTCCTGCGCCTCGCGGAGGGCCGCGTCGGCCGTGGAGTCGTCACCGGGCTCGACATGACCGCCGAGCTGCACCCAGAACCGGCCCTTGCGGTGGAAGCAGAGCAGCACCTGCGCCAGATTCGGCGAGAGCACGAAGCAGCTCGCCGTGACGTGCTCGGGGCCGCCGTCGCGCTCGAGCGCCGACTCGCCGCGCTGCTCGAGGAACGCCAGGTACTCGTCCCGCAGGTCCGCGAGCGCGCCCGCGTCCCACTCCCGCAGCTCGTCCGCCAGCCGCGTCCCTCGCTCCCCCGTCACGCGATGGACCCTACCTCCCCTCCGCGAGCTGCCACTCCGGTGCGCGACACGGCGTGCGTGGCGTAACGGAGCGGCAGCTTCCGGGGAGGGAGCAGGGACGGGAGCGTCAGACGGAGAGGCCGGAGAGGCCCTCGCGGTCGACGCGGCGGTGGAAGCGCATGCCGGCGAGACCGCCGAGCACGGCGCCGACCAGCGCGACGACCAGGGCGGCGAGCGCCGTCAGGACCGCCGCGGCCGTGGCGTCGCCGGCGTCGAGCGGGATCGTCGGGAAGCCGCTCACCGCGGAGAGCGCCTGGCTGCCGCCGGTGATCGCCGAGACGATGCCCACGACGATCGCGACGACGACCGCCCAGGCCCACACTCCGACGCCCTGCTTCGCTCCGCTGAAGCGGGCCATGCGGCCTGCCACGTAGCCGCCGCAGTAGTAGGCGACGAGGAGGATGACCAGCAGTGCGATCGCGCCCGCCCAGCCGAACGCGGCGGGGTCGGCCGCGAGGTCGCCGGTGACGTCCTGGGTGCCGATGACGGCGGCCCCGATCGCGGTGACGAGGGCGGTCAGGAGGACGGCGAGTCCGGTGGCGGCGAGCCAGCCGAAGAAGGCGCAGCCGATCTTGAAGCCGCCGAAGCGGTCGCGCTCGCGCTGGTGGATGTCCTTGCGCGCGGCCGCACGGGCCTGCTTCGCCTCGGCGGAGTCGGGGTCGACGGGCGCGCGGTGCTCGGGGGCCGAGTGCGCCGAGTCGGATCGGTCCGTCGAAGCGGAGCGGTCCGTCGAGGCGGAACGGTCCGAGGAGGCGGAGCGGTCCGGAGTCGCGGAGCGGTCCGTCGCCGCAGCCGCTCCCGTGTCCCCCGCCGAGTCGATGCGCGCCGTGCCGCCCGCCGCCGAGCCCTCTGCGCGTCGCGGCAGTCCGCCGTCAGCCGGATCCCTGTCTGTCGTGCTCATGTCGAACCTCCTGGCCGAGCGCCCCGAAGAAGGGCGACACGCTCAGTCAAGACCCAGGGAGCCCTCGGTGTCGCGGGCTTGACGACAGGACGGAGCGGTCCGGGCGTCAACCCCCTGCGCCCCCTCCCTCCCACCCGCTTGCATGGAGGCACCGACCGACGACACGAGAGGGAGAGTCATGACTCCGGAATCCCCCGAGCAGACACCGCCCGGCACCGAGGCCGAGCTGACGCCGAAGGCCGACCACGGCGAGACCAGCTACCGCGGCACCGGCCGCCTCAGCGGCAAGGTCGCCCTCATCACGGGCGGCGACAGCGGCATCGGCAAGGCCGTCGCGATCGCGTTCGCGCGCGAGGGCGCCGACGTCGCGATCTCGTACCTCGACGAGCACGACGACGCCGAGGACACCGCGACGTGGGTCCGGGAGGCCGGCCGCGAGGCGCTGCTCCTCCCCGGCGACCTGCAGGACCCGGCGCACTGCCGCGCCGTCGTCACCGAGACCGTCGAGCGCTTCGGCCACCTCGAGGTGCTCGTCAGCAACGCCGCCTTCCAGATGAGCCGCGAGAGCGTCACCGACATCCCGGACGAGGAGTGGGACCGCACGATCGCGACGAACATCAGCGCCTACTTCCACCTCGTGAAGTCGGCGCTGCCCCACCTGAAGGAGGGCGCGTCGATCATCGCGACGAGCTCGGTGCAGTCCGACCAGCCGTCGTACCAGCTGCTCCCCTACGCCGCCACGAAGTCGGCGATCCTCAGCCTCACCGCCTCGTTCGCGCAGGCGCTCGGCGAGAAGGGCATCCGCGCCAACTCGGTCGCGCCCGGCCCGATCTGGACGCCGCTGATCCCCTCGACCATGCCGGAGGAGGCCGTCGCCGAGTTCGGCGAGCAGGTCCCGCTGGGCCGCCCCGGGCAGCCGGCCGAGGTGGCCCCCGCCTACGTCCTCCTCGCCTCCGACGAGGCGAGCTACATCAGCGGGTCGACGATCGCCGTCACCGGCGGGAAGCCGATCCTCTGATCACGCTCCAGGGCACCGCTCACCCGCAGGATTCCGCGATAGGTTCCTGCGGGTGAGTGTGCACATCCGCAGCATCGAGACGGCGGTGCCGACCACGGTCCTGCGCCAGTCCGAGGTGCGCGACCTCTTCGCGTCCCAGCCCGCGATGACCCGGCTCGGGTCCCGCCTGATCGGCGCGGCCTTCGACGCGTCCGGGATCGACACCCGCAGCACGGTGGTCGACGAGCTCGACCGGGTCGAGCGGGAGGGTGCGAGCGTCTTCTACGACGCGGGGAGCGGCCTGGTGCTCGACCCGGGGACGGCCGCGCGCAACGCCGTCTACACCGAGCGCGCTCCCGAGCTCTTCACGGAGGCGGCCCGCCGCGCCCTCGCATCCGCGTCGATGACGGCCGAGGACGTCACCCACGTGGTGACCGTCTCCTGCACCGGCTTCTACGCCCCGGGGCCCGACTACCAGCTGGTCCGCCGCCTCGGCCTCGCACCCTCGACGCAGCGCTTCCACCTCGGCTTCATGGGCTGCTACGGCGCCTTCCCCGGCCTGCGCGCCGCCCGCCAGTTCTGCGAGGCCGACCCGGAGGCGGTCGTCCTCGTCGTCGCGGTCGAGCTGTGCACCATCCACCTCACCAGCTCCAACGACCCGGAGCAGATCGTCGCGACCTCCGTCTTCGCCGACGGCGGTGCGGCGGCCGTCGTCACCGCCCGCGAGGCCGCGCCCGGCACCCCGGTGCTCGAGCTCGACGCGCTCGCCACGACGCTCACCGACGAGGGCGAGACCGAGATGGCGTGGACGATCGGCGACCACGGCTTCTCGATGCGGCTGAGCACCTACGTGCCCTCGATCATCGGAGCGAACATCGAGGCGGCCGTCGCCCCGCTGCTGGCCGGCGCCGAGGTCGAGCGGAGCGACGTGCAGCGCTGGGCGATCCACCCCGGCGGCCGCAGCATCCTCGACAAGGTGCAGGCCTCGCTCGCCCTCAGCGACGAGCAGCTGGCCCCGTCGCGCGAGGTGCTGCGGACCAACGGCAACATGTCGAGCGCGACCGTCCTCTTCATCCTGCGGCGCCTGCTGCACGGCGAGGCGGCCGACGGCGAGCGGATCGGCGCGATGGCGTTCGGCCCCGGCCTCACCGTCGAGCTCGCGCTGCTCACCAAGCGGGGCGGGGAGTGACTCCGCGAGCCCCTCTCGCGCCGGACCTGCGCCACCGCGAGGTCTCCGAGCAGGAGCTGATGGACGACCCGGACTGCGACCGCACCCTGCTCGACGCCACCTACGCCCGCTTCGGCACCGTGAACCGGCTGGTCTCGGGGTGGCGTGGCCTCTACCGCTCGCGCCTGCGTCCGCTGCTGCGGCCCGACGAGCCGTTCCGCCTGCTCGACATCGGCTCCGGAGGCGGCGACGTCGCCCGCTCCCTCGCCGGCTGGGCCCGCGAGGACGGCCTCCGCCTGGCGATCACCGCCGTCGATCCGGACGAGCGCGCCTCCGCCTTCGCCACGTCGACGCCCGCGCCGCCCGGAGTCGAGTTCCGCCGCGCGAGCAGCGCCGACCTGGTCGCCGAGGGCGAGCACTTCGACCTGGTGACCTCCAACCACGTGCTGCACCACCTGTCGCCGGAATCACTCGCCGACCTGCTCGCCGACAGCGAGCGCCTGGCCCCGCGCGCCCTCCACAATGACATCGAGCGCTCGCGGCTGGCCTACACGGCCTACCTGCTGGCCACGCGACCGATCGCGGCCGGCTCGTTCCTCCACTACGACGGGTCGCTGTCGGTGCGGCGCAGCTTCACCGCCGCCGAGCTGCGGGCTGTGGCGCCCGAGGGGTGGCGGGTCGAGCGCGCGGCGCCCTACCGGCTGCTGCTTGCGCGGGGCGAGGTGTGAGGACGCGGCGGAGGGCGAGCGCTTCCGGTCCGCTCTGGCTGCGCGCCGCCGCTGTCAGCTACTCCGCCAACTGCGCCCTCGGCACCGCCGTCGCCACCGGCGCTCTCCGCACGGGCCGCTGGCACTGGATCCATCACGCGCTCTACATCTGCACGTCGACGCTCACCGCTCTGGCCTGGGCGACGCTGCGGCGGTCGGACCCCCGCGCCGCGTCCGCGCTGGCTCCCGCCGCCGTCCCGCTGGCGGTGATCCCCTTCGCGGGGACGCACGGACGCCGGCACCCGGCGATCGCGCTGGCGGCGGCTCCGTTCGTGCTCGCCGCTCTCGGGCGGACGCGGCGGCCGGCGCGGCACCGAGGCGTGCTCCAGCGTCTGAGGGCCGGGTCGGCCCTGCGCTGACGCGCCCCGGCTTCTAGCGCGGGGGCTCGACGTCGCGGTCGGGGTCGGAGCGGTACGAGCGCAGCGCCTGCCAGCCGGCGATCGCGAGGATCAGCGCGCCGCAGAGCATCGTCAGCAGGTTCGGCACCGAGAAGCCGCTGCCCACGACCGAGTTGATGCCCGCGCCGAGCACGAACACACCTCCGAGGAGGTAGAAGATGACCCTCGTCTTCACCGTTCCACCGCTTCCCTCGAGCCTGCACAGGACCCTCGATGCTACCGCGCGCGCCCCGGGCCGCCGCCGCTCCCCCCTCTGCGCGATCGATCGGGGCAGGATCGAGGCATGGAGTTCCTCGATGTCGTCCGGCGCCGGAAGACCACCAACGGCGCGTTCCTGCCCGACCCCGTCTCCGAGGAGCACCAGCGGCTCCTGATGGAGGTGGCCGGCCGGGCGCCCTCGCAGCTCAACAGCCAGCCGTGGCGGTTCGTGCTCGTCGAGGAGCGCGAGACGATCGACCGGATCGCCGCGATCAGCGGCGAGAGCATGACCACCGCGATGTCGAACGGCACGTTCTTCGAGCGCTACAAGCCCTACTTCCGCTTCAGCAGCGAGGAGATGGAGCAGCGGCGCGACGGGATGCTGTTCGACAAGCTGCCGGCTCCGCTCCGCCCCTTCACGAAGCAGGTCTTCACGAAGCGCGGGCAGTTCCTGATGAACTCCCTCCGCGTCCCGCAGACGCTCGGCGAGGAGAACCGCCGGCTCGTCGCGGGATCGCCGCTGCTGCTCGGGGTGATGCTCGACCGCTCCGAGTACCGGCCGGGCGAGCTCTCCTCCTTCTACTCGGTGTTCAGCATGGGCGCCGCGATGGAGAACGTCTGGCTGAGCACGGTCGAGCTGGGGATGGGGATCCAGTTCGTGTCGTTCCCGATGGAGGTGCCGGGAGCGTGGGCGCGGATCGAGTCGCTGCTCGCCGTGCCCGACGAGCTGGAGCTGATGGCGGTGTACCGGCTCGGCTACCTGCCTCCGGATCAGCGTCGGCCGGCGATCGACTGGTCCTCGCACCAGCGGAAGCTTCCGTCGCAGTACGTCTTCCGCGGCACCTGCGCGACTCCGCAGGAGGGGTGGGACGCGCCGGCCGGGCCGTGACGGGATCCTGAGCGGCGCGGCCGGCAGCCGGAGGTGCCCGCGCTCGCTCCCGGGCCGGCCCCGGCCGACGGGAGATCCGCGACGGAACATCGACTCTCGCTACATGCGTCGGCTAACGTGGCGCCCAGCACGCCCGGCAGTGCTACGTCCCGTCCGCGGGACTGTCAATGGGGGTCCGGCGTGTCTTCCGCCCGATTCCCCGCACCGGGGTCCGAGCGGATACCGTCCCCCGAGGAGCCGTCCGCCAGGGCCGGCCCGATGAACGAAGGGGGCCCGTGGCCACGCTCATCTACGGACCGCAGAACCTCGAGATCGAATTCGAGGAGCGCGTCCTCGCGCACCTGAAGGTCGCCGTCCTCTCGAAGCTGCGCCGCAACGAAGCCTTCTCGCTCTCGTGGATGGAGGACGCCTCCACCGGACACGGCCGGAGCTCCGTCTGGCTGCACCCGTCGGTGCCGCTGCACTTCCGCTTCACCGAGGCGCACCAGCCCAAGCTCAACCGCGCGTGGATCGAGCAGATGCTCAGCGTCGCCAGCATGCACGGCGAGCTCTCGGTCCTGCCGGAGCCCGAGGAGCAGCGCCAGGGCTCCTGAGCTCCGCCGCTCCTGGGCCCCGCTGCCCCCTGATCGCACGGCCGTCAACCCCGTCCCCTCTGCGGGGGACGCGAAGTACCGTCGAGAAGACGTCCCCGGAACCATCGGCGGACGTCGACGGACGGAGACGACCATGACGGACACCGCGCGAGCGACCGGCCTGCCCACCCTCACCCCGGTGCGGACCCTCCGCAAGGAGCAGCCGATCGAGCCGCGCCGCGTGCCGGACTCCGTCTCCGTCGGCTCCCAGCCGGTCATCGGCTGCCGGATCGACGTGAGCGGCCGCTCCTTCGTCGTCGAACTCGACATGGCCGGCATCTTCCTGCGCCAGGTGCGCCGGAGCCTGCGCGAGGGCGAGGGCGGCCTCGTGCTGCTGCGCCACGTCGACGGGATCGAGATGATCCCGTTCTCGCGCGCGACGCCGTTCGACGTCTCGGACATCGTCTGCCCCGAGGGCGTCGAGCCCGCGGACGCCCGCTCGGCCCTGGGGCTCCGCGACCGCTGATCCGCGACGGGTGGCGTGCTCCGCCCCGCGCCCGCCCCTGAGCGGGATCAGTTGGGGAGCGACGCCTCGATCAGGTCGACGATCCGCGGGTCGTCGGGCTCGACCGTCGGGCGGAACCGGTGGACCGTGCCGTCGGCCGTGATCAGGAACTTCTCGAAGTTCCACTTCACCCGGCCGGCCTTGCCGTTCTCGTCCTCCGCCTTGGTGAGCTCCGCGTAGAGCGGATGCGCCGAGCGGCCGTTGACGCGGACCTTCTCGAACATCGGGAAGGTGACCCCCCAGGTCGTCGAGCAGTACGCCTTGATCTTGTCCTCGTCGCTCAGCTCCTGGAGGAACTGGTTGCTCGGGAAGCCGAGGACCGTGAATCCGCGCTCCCCGTAGCTCTTCTGCAGGGCCTCGAGCTTCTCGTACTGCGGGGCGAGGCCGCAGCGGGAGGCGACGTTGACGATCAGCCGCACGGGCGGGTAGTCGGCGAGGGTCGACGTGGTGCCGTCGATCGTGGTGAGGGGGATGTCGGCGATCGTGTCGGGCACGGAGGGCTCCTTCGGACGTGGTGCGTCGACGCTACTCCCCGCCGCCGAGGGAACCCCGAGTCGTGGAGGCGGCTCGCTGCGGGTTCCCGCGACGGTCCGGGGTTCCCTCGGCGCGCACCTGCCTCCACCATGGGTGGATGGCCGCCTCGCAGCAGATCGTCTCGGTCGGCGGGCGGAGGCTGCGGCTGACGAACCTCGACAAGGTCGTCTACCCGGAGACGGGCTTCACCAAGGCCGACGTGCTCTCCTACTACGCCTCCGTCGCCTCCGCGATGCTTCCCCATCTCGCGCGCCGCCCGGTCACCCGGAAGCGCTGGGTCGACGGAGTGGGCACCGCCGAGCATCCGGGCGAGGTCTTCTTCGAGAAGAACCTCCCCTCCTCCGCCCCCTACTGGCTGAGCCGGACCCGGCTCGCGCACTCGTCGCGCGACGTCGAGTACCCGCTGGTCGACGACGTCGCCGGGCTCACCTGGCTGGCGCAGCAGGCGGCGCTCGAGCTGCACGTCCCGCAGTGGCGGGTGGGCTCCGACGGCGAGCGCCGTCCGCCCGACCGCCTCGTGCTCGACCTCGACCCGGGCGAGGGTGCCGGACTCGCCGAGTGCGCCGAGGTCGCGTTCCTCGCCCGCGACCTCCTGGAGGGGATGGGGCTGGCTCCGCTGCCGGTGACCAGTGGGAGCAAGGGGATCCACCTCTACTGCCCACTGGACGCCTCCGCCTCCAGCGACCAGATCTCGGCGGTCGCGCACGAGCTGGCGCGCGTGCTCGAGTCGGACCACCGCGACCTCGTCGTCTCGGGCATGAAGAAGACCCTGCGCGAGGGCAAGGTCCTCGTCGACTGGAGCCAGAACAGCGCGGCGAAGACGACCATCGCCCCCTACTCCCTCCGGGGGCGCCTCCGGCCGGCCGCCGCCGCGCCCCGCACGTGGGAGGAGCTGGGTGCCGACAACCTGCGCCACCTGTCGCCCGACGAGGTGGTGGAGCGGCTGCGGAGCGACGGCGACCTCCTCCGCCCGCTGCTCGCCGCCCGGGGTGCCGGGCTCGAGCCGACCCCGGAGCGGATGGCGGGCTTCGCCGCGACGGACGCCTCCTCCGACCGCCTGGCGACCTACCGCAGCATGCGCGACGCGTCGAGGACGCCGGAGCCGGTGCCCGAGGCGGGGTCCGCGGGCTCCTCCTCGGGCGACTCCTTCGTCATCCAGGAGCACCACGCGCGGCGCCTGCACTACGACTTCCGGCTCGAGCACGACGGCGTCCTGGTCAGCTGGGCGGTGCCGAAGGGCCCGCCGCTGGAGGGCGACCCGAACCGGCTCGCGGTGCAGACCGAGGACCACCCCCTCGAGTACGCGACCTTCGAGGGCACGATCCCGGCCGGCGAGTACGGCGGCGGCGAGGTGCGCATCTGGGACGAGGGCACCTACGCGCTCGAGAAGTGGCGCGAGGGGAAGGAGGTGATCGCGGTGCTGACCGGCCGCCCCGACGGCGGGCTCGGCGGCGAGCCCCGTCGCTACGCCCTGCTGCACACGGGCTCGAGGGAGGGCGCCGAGAAGAACTGGCTCCTGCACCTGATGGCGCCGGGTCCCGCTCACGGGCACGGGACGCAGCGACGGGGCCGGGCGGCCGCGTCCGCCGCGTCGCCCGCTCCCCGGCCCGCACCCTCCGCAGACCGCCCGGCCGAGGACTCCGCTCCGCGCCGCCACCGCCCCATGCTCGCCACGGCCGGACGCCGCGGCGACGTGGACCCCGGGGCCGCGATCGAGATGAAGTGGGACGGCTACCGCGCTCTCGTGCGGGTGCAGGGCGGCACCGCGACCCTCACGAGCCGCAACGGCAACGACCTGACCGCGGCGTTCCCCGACCTGCTCGCCCCGCTCGCCGAGGCCGCCGCCGACGCCGTGCTCGACGGCGAGATCGTCGCCCTCGACGCTCGCGGGCGCCCCGACTTCGGCGCCCTGCAGACCCGCGGCGGGCTGACGAAGCCGCGCGAGATCGAGGCGGCCGCCCGGTCCACTCCGGTGCACCTGATGGTCTTCGACCTGCTCGAGCGCGCAGGAGAGGACCTGACCGGGAGCGATTACGACACCCGTCGCTCGGCACTGGTCGAGCTCGTCGCCGAGAACGAGCGCGTGCACGTCCCGTCCGTGTTCGACGGCGACCTGGAGGAGGCGATGGCCACCAGCCGCACCCTCGGCCTCGAGGGCGTGGTCGCCAAGCGCCGCGACTCGCGCTACCAGGAGGGCAGCCGCTCGCGCGACTGGATCAAGCTCACCCACCACCGGCTGCAGGAGGTCGTGATCGTGGGCTGGCGCGAGGGCGAGGGCGGCCTCCAGGGGTCGGTCGGGGCGCTGCTGACCGCGATCCCCGGCGAGGACGGGCTCGCGTACTCGGGCCGTGTGGGCACCGGCTTCAGTGACCGCGAGCGCCGCGGACTGGTCGACCGCCTGGCCGAGCACGCCACCGAGGAGCCCGCCGTCTCCGTCCCTCCGCTCGAGTCGCGCGGCGTGCACTGGGTGTCGCCCGTCCTGGTCGGCGAGGTCCGCTACCGCGAGCGCACCGCCTCCGGCACCCTCCGCCAGCCGGTCTGGCGCGGCTGGCGCGCCGACAAGGCCGCCGAGGACGTCCGCGTGGAGGAGCCGGGCAGCTGATCCTCCGGTCTTCCGACGGAGAGGCCCGGGAACGCGGCGCGCGCCGGCGATCCGCTGCGCCCCCGGCACCTCAGTCCAGGCGCACCCCGCGCAGCAGGAGGAGGGTCGCGCCGACCGCGGCACCGGTGCCGATGAGGACACCGCCCGCTCCGGCCGCCGCCGCGAGGACGCCGAGGAGGCTGGGCAGGGCGATCAGCCCGAGGCGGTTCCCGGCCAGGCGCAGCGCGAGGGCGCGGCCGTGGCGGTCGGCGGGGGTCCGCTCGATCAGCCACGACATCGTGATGGGCTGGCCGATCCCGAGGCCCAGGCCGAGGGCGGCGACCGCGACGAAGAGGAGCACGGTCGGCGCGGGCAGGGCGACCAGCACCAGGCAGAGCGCCGAGATCAGGATGCCGCCCACCATCACTCGGGTGCGCCCGAGCCGGGCGGTGGCCGCGCCGAGGAGGAGCCGCGAGGCCATCGACGCGAGCGCGCGCACGGTGAGCAGGGCCCCGACGACGCCAGCCGGGAGCCCGCGCTCGGCGCCGAGGGCGGGGAGGTAGACGACGGTCAGGTCGACGGCGGCGACGACGGTCGCGCTGGTCAGCAGGGCGCGCGCGAGGCCCGGCACCCGGAGGAGACCGAGCGTCGAGCCCGGAGCCGCAGCCCCCTCCGCCGCGGGTCCGCGCGGGGACGGGCTGCGGATCCCCGCCGTCGAGACGAGCAGCAGCACCGCGAGGATCCCGCCCACGAGGAACAGCGGCGCCGGGTCGGGCCGCACCGAGCCGCCCGCGAGCACCGGGATGAATGCGGGCCCGATCGCCTGCCCGAGCGACGCGGCGAACGTGTAGTAGCCGAAGCGGCTGTCGAGCCGCGTCCCTCCGGTGCCGCCCGCGACGACGGTCTGCTGCCCGACCACGCAGCCCAGGTGCCCCGCGCCGAGCAGGGCGATGCCGAGGAGCAGCCCCGCGACGCTCCCGCCCGCCAGGAGCAGCACCGCGGCCGCTCCCACCGCGACGAGCGAGCCGACGGCCATCACGGCCCGGGCGCCGACCCGGTCGACCAGCCCGCCCACCGGCAGCGCGATCAGCAGCGGCACCAGCGCGAACGAGGCGCCGAGCGCCCCGAGCGCCCAGGCCGGCACGTCGAGCCGGATCGCCTGGTAGACGGCGGCCGGCCGGAGCAGGAACGCGACGGCCTGGATGAGCACGGCGTGCGCGAGCAGGGACGGAGTCGCCAGGCGGTTCCGCACGCGCGCTCCTCCCCGCGGCGCTCGGCCGAGCACCCGCTCCCCCATCCTCCTCCCGGTGCCGCCGCCGAGTCGCCCGGGAAGGATCGTCCTGCCCCTCGAGAACGGGCCTTCTCGTGCGACTCAGCCCTGCGGCGGCGGCGAGGGGAGCGCGTGCGCGGGCAGGGTGCCGAGGCGGTGCCGGCCGCGGAGGAGGAACCAGGCCAGGCCGATCCCGACGACCGCGGCGACCACGACGACCGCGCTCCAGCGCAGCTCCTCCCCGTAGACCTCGACGCGCGGCCACGCGAGGTCGACCGTCATCGCCGCGCCCCAGAGCACCGCGACGACGTTCACCGGCAGGCCCGCGCGGCCGAGCGAGAAGCGCCCGGGCGCGGCTGCGGGCCACCGGCCGCGGAGCCGGGCGATCAGCAGCGGCACCGTCACCAGCAGGTAGGCGAGGTAGATCAGGATGACCGCCACGCTCGTCACGGCCGTGAAGATCGCCGGCGTCCCGATGTTCACGACCAGGATCAGCACCGCGAGCACCCCGACGACCAGCGCCGGCGCCACCGGTGTCCCGCGCCGCGGGTCGACGCGGGCGAGCACGCGGCTGCCAGGCAGGGCGTTGTCGCGGGCCATCGCGAAGATCAGTCGGATGGCCGCCGTGTGCACCGCCAGCGCGCACACCGTGATCGCGACGACCACGCAGAGCAGGAGGACCGATCCGAGGGGGCCGCCGAGCACCTGCAGCACGATCCGCTGCAGCCCGCCCGACGCCTGCCCGAGCGCCGGGTCGGCGAGGTCGGGCGCCGAGAGGATCCCCAGCAGCAGGATGAGGCCGCCGAGGACGAAGGAGGCGGTCACCGCCCGCAGGATCGCCGTCGGCGCGGTCCGGCGCGGATCGACCGTCTCCTCGCCGAGCGAACCCGCGGTGTCGAACCCGTACATCACGTACGCCGACGCGATCGCGGCGATGAGGAACGCGCCGGCGTACCCGCCCGGCGTGCTCCCGCCGTAGCCGCTGGTGTCGAGCAGCACGGTCGGCGGATGCACCACGTTCACCGCGAGCACCGCCACCAGCAGCACCGCCGCGACGAGCTCGATCAGCACGCCGACGCTGTTGATCCGGGCCATCAGCCGCACGCCGCGCGCGTTGACCGCGGTGGTGAACGCGATCAGCGGTCCTCCCCAGACCACCGCGCTCACCCCCGCGGAGCCGCCGAGCTGGAACCCGCTCCAGATCTGCGGGAGCGTCGCCTGGTACGCCAGCACGACGGCCGCGAGCGTGACCACGGACGCGGTGGCCATCAGCCAGCCCGCCAGCCAGCTCACCGTCGGCCCGGCGAGGCGCTTGCTCCAGTTGTAGACGGAGCCCGCGACCGGGTAGCGGGCGGCGAGCTCAGCGAAGCACAGCGCGACCATGAGCTGCCCGGTGAACACGATCGGCCAGGACCACCAGTAGGCGGGACCGCCGAGCGCGAAGCCGAAGGAGAAGAGCTGGAATGTGCCGGTCAGGATCGAGATGTAGCTCACGCCCGCGGCGAAGCTGCCGAAGCGGCCGATGCCGCGGGTGAGGGAGGGGCGGTACCCGAACTCAGCGGTCCCGTCGTCGACGTCCTCGGTGGTGCTCATCGGGCTCCCCCTCGCGGGCGCGCTCGTCGCACCGAGGTCAGGATGCCAGCCGCCGCCCGGCCGCACGACTCCCCCGTCCCGGGCGTCAGTCAACCGGTGCTCAGCGCTCGCCCCGCTCCCGGTGCACAGGACTCGGGCGGCCCCCGCGGACGGGAGCGGCGTCAGCCGTGCGCCGCGAGCCGGGTGCGCTGGGGCACCAGGAGCTCGAGCAGCTCCTCGACCCCGTCGACCCGCTGCGGCTCGACCGGGTGCCCGGGTCCGCACGGCTTGTAGGCGGGCGGATCCACGTTCAGGACGTGCCCGACGGGCCGCCCCTTCTCCCAGACCGTGAGGAGGAAGGCGCCGTCCCGCTCGTCGGGGGCGCCGATCTCGAAGACCCGGCCGCGCACGATGGCGCACTGCGGCTCCTTGCGCGCGAGGCGCACCCAGAAGGGATGGTCTCCGGTCATGGTGTCCGTCCTCCCCGGCCGACCCGCGGCCGTGCCCGTAGCGGTCGACCGGTGATCGTGTCGTCGGCGACCCGCAGGGCCACGGTACGTCCGCCTCCCCTCAGCCGATCAGGGGGTTCACTGCGGAGCCTCGCAGTGGTAGCGGACGCCGGTCGCGCCCGGACGCGCACCACGGGGAACCACTCACTGCTCGTAGGAGTCCTCGTAGTCGGCACCACTGGTCAGCTCGCCGTCGCCGGGCTGCACGGGATGCTCGCCGGTGAGCGCGTCGATCCGCTCGCGCAGCCGTGCCACCTCCGCCGCGTTGTCCGGCTCGGGCAGGTCGCTCGGCGTGGTCTCGACGATGAGGGCGGCCGCGGCGTTCACGAGGAAGGTGGCGTCGACCGTCCCGCCGTCCGCGCCGATCCCCGTGTACTCGACGGTGTCGGCCGCGCCTTTCGCGGCGAGGGCGACGGCGTACTCGACGAGCGCGTCGGCCGCCTCGTCCCCCACGAGGATCGTCTTGTCGGCGAAGAGGATGTGCTTCATGCCGTCCATGCTCGGCAGCGCCGGCTGCGTGGAGGGAGGAGGTTGACAGAGGACCGCCGCTGACGGAAGACCTGGACAGATCGAGCAGAGAATGGCAGCCGGGTTGTCGGATCCCTCCGGTCTGCGGAAGGGTGGTGGCAACGGCGGGCGCCTGCCGGCCGGAGATCAGGGGCTGGAGACGCCGATGGGGAAGCTGCACTACGACGGGACCGTCGAGATCGACTTCGAGGACCGCGTGCTCGCGCACCTGCAGATCGTCATCACCGCGAAGCTGCGCCGCAACGAGTCGTTCCTGCTCAGCTGGCGCGACGACCACAGCATGGGCGACGGCCGCAGCGCGATCTGGATCCACCCCTCCCACGCGCTCCGCTACAAGTACTTCGGCGGCCGGATGCCCCGCATCAACCCCGCCTGGATCTCCGCGCTCACCGACCTCGCGAACTCCGCGGGCGGGCTGTACGTGATCTCGGAACCCGCCGAACCGGTGCGTCCCCCGGCGAAGGGCGACCAGCTGTGAAGCGCATCGACCTGATCTACAACGGCACCGCCTACACCGTCAACAACAGGAGCCTCGACGAGTTCCGCACCGAGGTCGAGGCCGCCCTGGCCTCCCCGACCCCGCAGTGGCTGACCGTCAACTACGGCGAGGGTCGCGCGAACCCGGCGCTCCTCCTCATCACGCCGTACACCCCGCTGTCGATCATCACGAACGACTTCGACGAGCTCAACGCAGAGCACGAGTAGCGGCGGACCTCCGAGAGGTCAACCACGTCGTCCGGTCGATCCGCGCCCCGTACCGTCGGGCAGGACCTCGTCGACGTCGTGCGCGGACCCCGCACGGCGGCACCCGATCGACACCTCCCGCGCCTCGGCGCACGACAACGGCCGCGGACACCCGGCCAGGAGCCGTGATGACAGATCCCGCCTTCGCCGTCCTCGACGACCTCATCGCCGCCCTCGAGCGTCCCGGTTCGATCGACCCCGGCCTGAGCCGCTCCGTCGCCGTGCAGGCCGCCGTCCTCCGGCTCCCGTCGCCCCGCACCATGCACCGTCCGCGCCCGACGAGCCGCTTCACGGGCCGTCGCCTCGTGCGCCCGGGCAGCGCAGCCAGGCGGGCCCCCGCGCGTCACCGCGTCGTGGTCCCCGCCGGTCCGGCGGAGCGTCGCTCCGAGCGGAGCCGACGGCTAAAATGGGCGCGGTGACCGACTCCGACGCTCTCTGCGACCCGTATCTGCGCGGGTATCCGATCGACGGCGTCGCGATCTCCACGCTCGGCAGCCCCTTCGGCGGCGAGACCGTCGCCGCGAGCGACAGCACCGCGAGCCGGCTGGACGAGATCCAGATCGACCTCGGCGAGGGCCCGTGCTGGGAGGCGATCCGCGCTGCCGGCCCCGTCTCGGTGCCGGACACCGGCGCGGAGGAGCGCTGGCCGCTCTTCACCGAGGCGATCGGCCCCACGGCGGTGCGCGCGGTCTTCGCCTTCCCGCTCTCGATCGCGGGGCTCTCGATCGGCGCGGTCGACCTCTACTCCCGCCGCCCCACGTCGCTCAGCGACTCCCTCCTCGGCCGGATCAGCGCCTCGACCACCGCGACGGCGCTGCTGGTGCTGGCCGCGGTGCTGCGCGACAACGAGGTCGAGGAGAGCACGAATCCGCGCTCCCGACGCGTGGTGCACCAGGCGACCGGCATGATCATCGCGCGCTACGGCAGCACGGCGGAGGAGGCGCAGCTGCTGCTGCGCGCCCACGCCTTCGCCCAGCAGCGCTCCGTCGTCGATGTCGCCTCCGGCATCGTGGCCCGGCACGACGGGTTCCCCGACCGCCCTCTCACCGCCCAGGACGACACATGGTGACGAACTCCCGCGAGCGCAGCGTCATCCAGACGTTCGTCGCCCTCTACGACACACTGGTCGACGACTACGACGTCGTCGACTTCACCCAGACCCTCGTGGAGAGCAGCGCGACCCTCTTCGACGCCGTCTCGGCGGGGCTCGTCCTCGCCGACTCCACCGGCTCCCTCGAGGTGCTCGCCTCCACGGACGAGGACACCCGGCTGATCGAGCTGCTCCAGCTCGACAGCGGGTCGGGCCCGTGCATCCAGTGCTTCGAGACCGGGCGGCCGGTGATCGTCGAGGACGCCCGCGCCGTGGGCGAGGAGTGGGCGGAGTTCCGGACGCTGGCGGTCGAGCTCGACGTGCTCTCGGCGCACTGCGTGCCGATGCGCTCGGCGGGGACGACGATCGGCTCCCTCAACCTCTTCCAGGCCCGGCCGGGGCGGCTCGATCCGGACGACATCGCGGTCGTGCAGGCGTTCGCCGACGTCGCGACGATCGGGATCCTGCACCAGCGCGCGCTCCAGCAGAGCACGGTCACTCAGGAGCAGCTGCAGCACGCCCTCGACAGCCGGGTGCTGATCGAGCAGGCGAAGGGGATCCTCGCCTACGCCCACCGCACCACGGTCGAGCAGGCCTTCGAGGTGCTGCGGGTCCGCGCGCGAGCGACGTCGACCCCGATCACGACGCTCGCCCAGGAGATCATCCGCGACTACCGGCGCTGACGCTCCGCGCGCGCGGAGCAGGAGCGGGGCGGATCCGCGCCGGCGGCGCCGCGGCTCAGAGCTCAGTACTCGTTCTCGAGCTCCCACGTCGCGCGGGGGTCGACGTCCGAGGCGGGCACCGGTCCGCCCGCACTGTCGAGCGCGTCGAGGCGCTCGAGGATCTCGGTGCTCGACTCCGCCGCTGCGCTACCGGCCCCTGCGACCACCAGGGGGACGCCGAGCCCGACGGTGAGCGTCACGACGGAGGAGGGGGCCGAGTCGTCGGCGACGCTGACCGTGCTCATCCGGTGCCGCTGCGCGAGCGCGAGCGAGTAGCGGACGACGGCGTCGGCGGTCGCGTCGTCGAGGGAGAGGGAGCCACCGGTGTGGAAGAGCGTCGTCATGGTCAAGTCCTCGCAGGGCAGGCGGATGGGCATGGTTCCGTCACCGGGGGCCAGGATGCGGTGGGCTCACGCTACGCCCTGGGCGCTCGGGGGTGCAGGTCTTGCGCCGAGGCGTGCCCCTGGCGCATGGTTCGCTCCCGACGCCGGAGCAATTCCCCCATGGCTCTGAGGCGGCTCACACGTTAACGTGAACACACGCGTCGGTCCCCTCGGCTCGACGCATCCCTCCCCTGAAGGAAAGGTCTCGACGATGAGACGACGCTCCCCGGAGCCCCCTGCCGCCGCGCCTCGGCGCCGCGTGCGATCCCTCTTCCTCTCCGCTCTCGCCTGCACGAGCGTCGCCCTCACCGGCGCTCTCGTCCCCGTCTCGGCGCAGGCCGTCGACGTCCCGGCGCCCACCGCGCACTACGACATGTCGCACGCCGGCTCGGCCCTGCTCGACATCTCGGGCAACGGACGCAACGCCACCCTGACCGGCCTCACCGACGCGTCCTTCGCGAACGCCGGCGGCGACCAGGTCGCCCGGTTCAAGAACGACGGCTACGCGAGCCTCCCCCAGGGCCTGGTCACCGGAGCCGACAACGCCTTCGCCGTCGAGTACACGGTGAAGACGCAGACCACCGCCAACCAGTTCGGCTGGGTCATCGGCGACGGCGTCGGCCCGTGGAACACCACGCAGCTCGGCAACCACGTCTTCGTGAACCCGCGCAACCCCGACGGCTCGCCCAGCGGACAGGTCCTCGCGGGCATCCGCGTCAAGGAGCCCACCAACAACGGCGAGACCCGCATGCCGTTCGGCGGCACGCTGAACCCCGGGTTCACGACCCTCACGCTCGTCGGCACCGGCACGGGGTCGAGCACCGTGCTGACCCTCTACCGCGACGGCACGCAGATCTCGACGGCGAACACCACGAAGTCGATGGCGAGCATCGTGCCGACCGGGTCCACTCTCGGCTACCTCGGCCGCTCGCTCTACTCCGGCGACGCGCTCGTGACCGCCGACGTCACCGACGTGAAGTTCTGGGACACCTCCCTCACCGCCGAGCAGGTCGCCTCGAGCATGCCGACCGCCACGGCGAAGGCGTCCGCGACCTCCGCCCTGCTGCGCTCGGACATCCAGCCCGTCCTGCTGGCCGGCAACCCGTCGCTGACCCAGGTCTCCTCGAACCTGACGCTACCCGCCTCCAGCAGCGGCGTCCCGCTCACCTGGACCTCCTCGAACAGCGCGGTCGTCTCGGCCACCGGCGTCGTCTCGCGCTCGATCGCGCAGAACACCCCGGTCACCCTGACGGCGACCACCGCCCAGGGCGCGACGATCGCCTTCGAGGTGGTCGTGCTCGCCCCGAGCATCAACGACGACCTCGACGCGCTGAAGCTCGCCACGCGCACCACCGAGAACCTCCCCCTCGCAGTGAAGGGCGCCCGGAACGGCACCGACATCACCTGGACCTCCTCGGACCCGGCCCTCGTCACTCCGACGAACACCTCCTACGCGGCTCCGGCGGTCGGCGCGGCCGACCCCTACCGCGGCGGCGGCGTCGTCACCCGGCCGGCCTACGGCTCCGGAGACAGGACCGTCACCCTCACCGCGACGGCCACCCTCAACGGCGTCGCCGAGACGCGCGCCTTCACGCTGACGGTCGCCGAGCTCGGCCGCACCGCTCCCGACGCGGGCTACGCCTCGGCGTACTTCAAGTCGGACGGCGACGAGAAGATCTACCAGGCCGCGACCTCGGGCAACGACTTCTTCACCTTCTCGCCGGTCAACGGCGGGAAGGCGGTCATCACCTCGACGACCGACACGAAGGGCCTGCGCGACCCGTTCATCCTCCGCTCGCACAACGGCGACAAGTACTACATGGTCGCCACCGACCTCTGCATCTCCTGCGGCACCGGCTGGGGCGACGCCCAGTCCAAGGGCAGCCTGAAGATCGAGGTCTGGGAGTCGACCGACCTGGTGCAGTGGACCCGCACCAACGGCGCCGACACCGGCATCACGGTGAACCAGCCGGCCGCCGGAATGACCTGGGCGCCCGAGGCGTACTGGGACGACGCCCTGCAGTCCTACGTCGTGTTCTTCTCCTCGCGCCTCTACTCCGACGCGACGAAGACCAACAACGACAAGCTCTACTCCCGCGTCTTCTCCGTGATCACCCGCGACTTCCGCACCTTCACCGCTCCTCCCGCCACCTGGCAGGACACCGGCTACGCGCGGATCGACTCGACGATCACGAAGATCGGCGACTACTACTACCGCTTCACCAAGAACGAGGAGGGCGGCGCCGCCGGCACCCTCGAGGCCGGAAAGGACATCTTCCTCGAGAAGTCGAAGGTCCTGACCGCCGGGACGACCTCCTCGAACTGGAGTGCCGACCCGAACACCACCTGGCAGCTCACCGACACCCGGATGACCTCGCTCGAGACCGGCCAGGCCGGTGAGGGACCCGAGATCATCAAGCTGAACGCGGGCGACCCGAACGACACCACCGGCGCGGGCGACGGCTACGCGTTCCTCGTCGACAACTACGGCGACGGCGGCTACAAGGCCTTCATCACCTCCGGAGCGGCCATCGCCGGCAGCTCGCAGACGAACCGCCTCTCGCAGTCGGCCGACTGGAACGTCTCGCCCAAGAGCCGCGCCGGCCTCCCGGCCAGCCCGCGGCACGGTGCGTTCGTGAGCGTCCCGCAGACGGTCCTCACCGCCATGAAGAACTGGACCGGCGTCACTGCCGTCGACTCCACCACGACCCTCACCGCCGACGGCCGCACGGTCACGGCGACGGTCGCGGCGGCCGACAGGGGCGACGTCGTCGGCTCGGTCACCTTCACCGGCGGCTCGTGGACCTCGACCGTCCCGCTCTCCGGCGGCTCGGCGAGCGTCTCGGTCCCGGCGGGCGTGACCGGCGTCACGGCCTCCTACACCGGGTACGCGGACAAGCTGGTGCGCACGTCGGTCTCGGCCGCCGTCCCGCTGGACACCCTCGAGCTCGTCCCCGCCGTCGCCACGCGCTGCGTCGCCGGCAAGATCGTGCTCACCGCGACCGTGAAGAACACCGACACCGCTGCCGCGGACGTCACGATCACCTCGGCCTACGGCTCGAAGTCGTTCACCGCGATCGCACCCGGATCGTCCGCCTCCGCCGCCTTCACCACCCGCCTGGCCTCGATGCCGGCCGGCACGGTGACGGTGACCGGATCGGCGACCGGCCAGCCCGCGTTCACCGCGACGGTCCCCGTGGCCGCCGCGCGCTGCTGACTCACTGACGACGAAGGGCCCCCTCCTGCGCTCGCGCGGAAGGGGGCCCTTCGTCGTTCCCGGGTCAGACGGTGGGAGCGAGCAGGTCCGCGTGGTGGGCGGCCGCCACGTTCGGGTGGGCCCGGAGCCGGTAGCGCAGCGCGTTCTCGCCGTAGGTCTCGAGGATCGGCGCGTTCGTCGGGTCGACCGAGAGGCCGGACTTGAGCTCCTCGGGCAGCGGGAGCGAGGGCATGGTGGCCGAGAGCGCGGGATTGAAGAAGAACGGGATCGAGATCCGGTCCGTTCCGATCAGCGGCGAGATCACGCGGTGCAGCGTGGCCTTGAGGTAGCCGCCCGTGGCGAGCTCCAGCATCTCGCCGATGTTGACGACGAACGCGCCCTCCATCGCGGGTGCCTCGATCCACGAGCCGTCGTGCTCGACCTGCAGGCCGCCCTTGCCGGGCTCGACCAGCAGCAGCGTCAGCACGCCGCCGTCGCGGTGCGCGCCCACGCCCTGCTTGGGCTCCGGGTCGGAGGTGCCCGGGTAGCGGACGACCTTCACCAGCGAGAACGGCCGCTCGGCGAACGCCTCGTCGAACACGTCCTCCGGGGCGTCGAGCGCGACGGCCCAGGTGCGCAGCAGCCGGATCGCGACCGCGGCGAGCTCCGCGTGCCAGCGCTCGAAGACCTCGCGGAACTCCGGCAGCGCCTCGGGCCAGAGGTTCGGCCCCTCGAGGCGCTCGTAGTCGGCGACGCCGGGCCCGGCGGGAACGGCCGGTCGGTCGATGCCGATGTCGACCTGCTCGCGGTAGTCGACGTCGCCGTTGGTGAGCTCGGCGCCGAAGCGGGTGTAGCCGCGGAACTGCGGGCTGAGGGTGTTCTCGATCGCGAGCTTCTCCTCCTCCGGCAGGTCGAAGAAGCGGCGGGAGACGGCGACGACGTCGTCGAGGAGGTCCTGGGGCACGCCGTGGCCGACGAGGTAGAAGAAGCCCACGTCGTGCGTGGTCTCCCGGAGGTCGCGGCGGAAGGCGGCGGCCTCCGCCTCCCCCCGGTCGAGGCGGGACAGGTCGAGGATCGGCAGGGAATCGGTCATGCACCGACTCTCGCGCACGAACCTGCACAGCAGTCGATTGTTACGACAACCAAAACGGCGGGCCCCGCCACGGCGCGGAAGAGGTTCCTCCGCTCCGCGACCGGGCCCGCCGTGAGCGCCGAGTGTTACGGCGTGGGCATGCCGCCGTTGACGTGCAGCGTCTCGCCGACGACGTAGCTCGACTCCGGGGAGGCGAGGAACACGTAGGCGGGAGCGAGCTCGGCCGGCTGGCCCCAGCGTCCGAGCGGCGTCTGCGAGCCGACCTCGGGCAGCTTGTCGGACGGCTGGCCGCCCGCGGTCTGCAGCGGCGTCCAGATCGGGCCCGGGGCGACGACGTTCACGCGGATCCCCTTGGGCGCGAGCTGCTGCGCGAGCGCCTTCGAGAACGTGTTGATCGTGGCCTTCGTGCTGGCGTAGTCGACCAGCATCGGCGACGGCTGGTAGGCCTGGATCGACGAGGTGCTGATGATCGCGGAGCCCGGGGCGAGGTGCGGCACGGCCGCCTTCGTCATCCAGAACATCGCGTAGACGTTGGTCTTGAAGGTCTCGTCGAACTGCTCGTCCGAGAGCTCGAGGAAGTCCTCGACGTGCTGCTGCTTGCCCGCGTTGTTGACCAGGATGTCGAGTCCGCCCAGGCCCTCGACGGCCTTCGCGACGGCGCCCACCGCGAAGTCGTGGTCGGTGATGTCGCCGGGGATGGCGACGGCGGTGCGGCCGGCCTCCTCGATCAACGCGACGACCTTCTTCGCGTCGGACTCCTCCTCGGGGAGGTAGACGATCGCGACGTCGGCGCCCTCGCGGGCGTAGGCGATGGCGACGGCCGCGCCGATGCCCGAGTCGCCTCCGGTGACGAGCGCCTTGCGCCCGGTCAGACGGCCGGAGCCGCGGTAGGTCGACTCGCCGCGGTCGGCGGGGTCGTCCATCTTCGAGTCGAGGCCGGAGCCCTCCTGGTACTGGGCCTCCGTGTCGATGTCGGCGAACATCGCGGTCGGGTCTTGGAACGTGTACTGGTCGTTCTGCGGAGTCTGGTCGTTCTGCGAAGTCATGTCTCGACGCTAGGCGCGCGGGATCGGCGGCCGCGCGTGCTTGACAGCCCCGATCCGCCAGGACACAGGAGGTCTTCAGGAGCCGCGGAGCCCCCCGGATCGGGGAGAATGGTGCGGTGACCCGCGACGACTCCCTGTCCTTCGACACCACGGCGCCGCTGCCCGGCTGGCAGCACGCCTACTCCGGCAAGGTGCGCGACCTCTACACCCCCGACGACGCCGACCCCGTGCTCGGCGCCGACCGCATGCTCGTCGTCGCCAGCGACCGGGTCAGCGCGTACGACGCGGTCCTCGAGCCCGGTATCCCCGGCAAGGGCGAGCTGCTGACCACGCTCTCCCTCTGGTGGTTCGCGCAGCTCTCCGACGTCCCCAACCACCTGATCCCCGGCGACATCCCCGAGGCGGTCCGCGGCCGGTCGATGCTGGTGAAGACGCTCGACATGTTCCCGATCGAGTGCGTCGTGCGCGGCTACCTCTCCGGCAGCGGCTGGAAGGAGTACCGGGAGACGGGCTCCGTCTGCGGCGTCCCGCTCCCCGAGGGCCTCCACGACGGCGACGCGCTCCCCGAGCCGATCTACACCCCCGCGTGGAAGGCCCCGCAGGGCGAGCACGACGAGAACATCACCTTCGAGCGCACGGTCGAGATCGTCGGGGAGGAGGCCGCGGAGGCGCTGCGCACCCTCTCGCTCGCCGTCTTCCGCGAGGCGTCCACCATCGCCCTGGCCCGCGGCGTGCTGCTGGCCGACACGAAGTTCGAGTTCGGGGTCGACCGCGGGACCGGAGTCGTCACCCTCGGCGACGAGGTCCTCACGAGCGACTCCTCCCGCTACTGGGACGCCGACGACTACGACGCCGGCATCCGCGGCCGCTCGTTCGACAAGCAGATCGTGCGCGACTGGCTCTCCGACAACTGGGACGGCCAGGGCCTCCCGCCGACCCTCCCGTCCGAGATCGTCGAGCGCACGGCCGCGCGCTACCGCGAGCTCATCGAGCGCCTCACGCGCTGAGGCACCGGAACGACCTGTGGACGATCACCACCCTCGCGTCCGGCTGGAGGCCCGCGGCGAGGATCCGGACGAGGCGCGGCACAGCCTCGCGCGGCTCTACAACGGCGACGAGTGGCGCGCCGCCACCACCGCTGCAGACTTCAGCTACCGCTACGCCGCCATCGGCGACGGCGGGATGACCCTCCGCACCTCGCGGATGTCCGGGCGCCTCGCGGGCGGCGTGGGTGACTCGGACGATGTCGTCGTGCAGTGGATCGTGGGCGGCTCCGGCCGGATCGACGTCGGCCGCGCCTCGATCGCGATGGAGGAGAACCGTCCCGTCCTCTTCCCCGTCGGCCGGCCGTTCGCCTTCGACTACGTCGACTTCGACCAGCGCCTGGTGCACCTCGACCGGGGAGTGGTCGACCGGGTCGCCGCCGAGCGGGGCCTCGTCGGGTCCCTCGTCTTCGACTCCGAGCACCGCCCCGACGCCGCGGCGATCCGCCGCTGGCGCACCGCCGTCGCCGACTCCGCCCGCGCGCTGCGCAGCGAGCGCGTCGAGCCGCTGCTCTGGGACGAGCTCACCCGCGCCACGGCCTCTGCGCTGCTCGACCTCTACCCTCCGGAGTCCGCTCCGGTCCCGCCCGAGCTCCTCGCCCCTCGGAACGCACGGATCCGCACGGCCGTCGAGTACGTGCACGCCCACTGCAGCGAGCCGATCGGCCCCGCCGAGATGGCGGCGGCGTCGGGCCTGACCGTCCGGGGCCTGCAGTCCGCGTTCCAGCGGGTGCTCGGGATGCGCCCGATCGCCTACCTGCGCCTGGTGCGGCTCGACCGCGCCCGGGAGGAGCTCGCCGTGAGTCCGCCCCTCGGGACGACGGTCGCCGCCGTCGCCCGGCACTGGGGCTTCGGGAACGCGGGCCGCTTCAGCGCGGCCTACGCGGAGCGGTTCGGCGAGTCGCCGAGCGCCACGCTGCAGCGCTGATCAGTCGACGAGCTCGGGCGGCGGCTGCCCCTCGAGGATGCGGCTGAGGCCGTCGAGCAGCACCGCGACGGTCGCGGCCTCCGACTCGGGCACCTTCGCGACCATCGCGCGGATCTGCTCGTAGGTCGGGTCGTCGGTGCCGACGATGGCCTTCTGCGCGCGCTCCGTCAAGCAGAGGATGCGGCCGCGGCCGTCGGACGGGTCGGGAGTGCGGTCCACGTAACCGGCGCGGGCGAGGCGGTCGACGAGGAGGGAGACGGCCGCCGTCGTGATCGACAGGGCCGCGGACAGGTCGACGGCGCGGACGATCTCGTCGCGCCGCTCCCCGACTCCGATCAGCCGCAGGGCCGCGAGATCCGTGGCGCCGATGCCCAGGCGCCGCTCCACACGGCCGTCGTAGTCGCGCTCCGCCGTGCGCAATCGCGCGAGCAGAGCGAACAGGTCTGGCCGAGCGTCCATCGAAGTGCACCTTCCGAGCGGCAGGCGCCCCGGACGGGAACTCGCTGCCCCCATCGAACCACTTCTCCGGCGTTCGGACGGCGTGTGTCCCGAAAGCGCAGTCGGCGCCGAGACTGTTAGTCAACCGACTTAGCAATACCTAGTGTCGACGGTGCGGCACGCCTTCCGTGCGCCGCCGACGGTGAGGAGGTGCGCGCGATGGGACGACTGCTCTACGGCGCACCCGCCAGCTCGCACTCCTTCGAGGACCGCGCCCTGGCCCACCTCCAGACCGTGATCACCTCGCGGTTCCGCCGCGGCGAGGGCTTCCTCCTGACGATCGAGGACGCCGAGGGCCGCCGGTCCGAACTGTGGCTCCACCCCGGCATCCCCACCCGCTACGAGTACGACGGCACCGCCGCGATCGAGCTGAACCCGCACTGGCTGCGCGAGCTCTCGAACGCCTCGAACGGCCGCCTCGGCCTCCACCTCCTCCCCGAAACCTCGTCGCCCGACGACCTCTCCGTGAAGAAGATCCCCGCATGAGCGACCACAACGGCACACTGTTCCGGCGCGGAGGCACCGTCCGCTTCGTCCGCTGGATCTCCTCCCGCGACGGCGGCTGGGCCCCCGAGATCGTGCAGGGGCGCTACCTCGAGCGCGACGACCGCGGCTGGCTGGTCGAGATCGAGGGCACCCCGACGGTGCTCGCGAAGGACGACTGGGCCGTCTACCGCTGACCGGCCGTGCGCTCGGCGTACTGTTGAGCAGGTGCGTTCTCGTGATCGCCGCGGCATCACCTCGGCTCCCCTCCTCCTGACGACCATCGGAACGACGAGCCTCGTCTTCCTCTGCGCGTTCGAGTCGCTCGCCGTGACGACGATCATGCCGATCGTCAGCGCCGATCTCGACGGCCGCGCCCTCTACCCCCTGGCCTTCGCGGCGACGCTCGCCGCCGCCGTGGTCGGGATGGTCGCGGCCGGCTCCTCGGCCGACCGCCGCGGCCCGACGCCGTCGCTCGTGGTCGCGATCCTGCTCTTCACCCTGGGTCTCGTCGCCGCGGGTGCCGCGCAGTCGATGCCGGTCTTCGTGGCGGCCCGCCTGCTGCAGGGGCTGGGCAGCGGAGGGATCACCGTCACCCTCTACGTGCTCGTCGCGCGGGTCTACCCGAGCGAGCTGCATCCGAGGATCTTCGGCGCCTTCGCCGCGGCCTGGGTCGTGCCGTCGCTGGTGGGGCCGCTGGTGGCCGGAGTCGTCGCCGAGCTCGCGAGCTGGCACTGGGTCTTCTTCGGAGTCGTCGCCCTGGTGGCCCTCGCGAGCGCCGCTATCGCGCCGACGCTCCGCTCGCTCGAGCCGCGCGAGCGCCTCCCCTTCGATCGCCGGGCAGTGGGCCGCATCGCCCGCGCCGTGGTCGTCTCGGCCGGAGTCGTCGTGCTGAGCACGAGCGCCGAGCTCGCGCCCGATCTCGCCGGGCTCCTGGCCGCGGCCGCCGTGGTGGTCGTGGTCGTGGCGGTTCGCGCGCTCCTGCCGGACGGCACGCTGCGCGCTCGGGGCGTCCTGCCGTCGGTGATCCTCCTCCGCGCCCTCGTCGCCGCGGCGTTCTTCGGCACCGAGGTCTACCTGCCGCTGCTGCTCTCGGAGCAGTACGGCCTGCCACCCTGGCTCTCGGGCGCCATGCTCACCGCGGGCGCCGTCTCCTGGGCTCTCGGCTCGAACATCCAGGGACGCCCGGGTACCCGCCTCAGCCACGGCGGAGCGATGCGGCTCGGCACGTCGCTCGTGCTCGCCGGCATCGGAGTCGTGCTGCTCGTCACGGTGCTCGCCCTCAGCCCGATCGTCGCGGGCGTGGGCTGGTTCCTGGCCGGCGGCGGCATGGGCACGATGTTCCCGCGGATGGGGACGATGACGCTCGCGCTCTCCGCTCCGGGCCGGGAGGGCTTCAACAGCTCGGCCCTGCAGATCGCCGACTCGACCGGCGCCTCGGTCTCCCTCGCGCTGACGGGCCTCCTCGCGGCGGCGGTCACCGGCCTGATCGGGGCCGGGACCGGGGTCTTCGCCGCGACCTTCTCGTACGCCGCGCTGATCGCGATCGTCGCGGTCGGTCTGGCCGGCCGGCTCGACGGGCTCCTGCGCCGCGAGGGACGCCGGGAGCCCGCCGAGCAGGCTCAGCTGTAGAGCGACTCCGGCACGTCGAGGCCGTAGATCGCGCGGCCGGACGACCAGATCACCGAGCAGGCGGCCCGGAGCAGATCGGTCGCGTCGTCGCCGGCGTCCACGATCACCACGGAGTCGCCGTCGAGGCGGACCTTGGCGCCGCGGACGGCGTGCGTGCCGTTCCGCGAGACCGTCGTCGCCGGGTAGGGCAGGTGCAGCTCGCGCAGGTCGCCGAGGATGTACGTCGGCCGGAGCTTGGGCTCCGCGGCGAGGAGCTGCTTGGCCCGGTCGATCCCGGTGAGCACGTGGGCGCTCTCCATGTCGGCGCCGTTCGCGCCGGCGATGTCGGTGTCGAGCCGGTCGCCGAGGAACAGCGGGTTCGTCGAGCCGAAGCGCGCGGTCGCCGCGTCGAAGATGGCCCGCTCGGGCTTGCCCGCGACGACCGGGAGCCGACCGACCGCGGTGTGCACGGCCGAGACGAGGGTCCCGTTGCCCGGGGCGATGCCGCGGGCGACGGGGATCGTCCAGTCGGTGTTCGTCGCGACCCACGGGATCCCCGTGTGGAGCGCGAACGAGGCCTCGGCCAGCTGCTCCCAGCCGACCGTGGGCGCGAAGCCCTGGATGACCGCCGCCGGCGAGTCCTCCGCGCTGCGCGTCACGGCGAACCCGGCGCGCTCGACCTCGGAGGTGAGGCCCTCCGCCCCGACGACGAGGATCGTCGAGCCGGCCGGCACCAGGTCGGCGAGCAGCACGACCGCCGCCTGCGGGGAGGTGACGACGTCCTCGGGCCGGACGCTCAGCCCCAGCTCGGAGAGGTGCCCGGCGACGGAGGCGTCCGTGCGGGAGGCGTTGTTGGTGATGTAGCCGACCCGCAGCGTCTCGGCCGCTCGGTTGAGGCTCTCCACCGCGAAGGGGATCGCGTCGGCACCCTTGTAGACGACCCCGTCGAGGTCGGCCAGGACAGAGTCGCGGCCGTCGAGCGGGGTGGGCTCAGTCCTGCTGCTGCGGAACATCGGCGTCCTCCTCGATGGTGTCGGCGGATTCGACCGACTCGTCGGCGGTCGGGCCAGCCGAGTCGAGAGCTTCATCCGGGTCCGTCTCGGCGAGATCGTCCGACTCGAGGGACTCGTCCGCGAAGGTCGGCTCGTCCGTGTCGACGAGGTCGGCCTCGGCGCCAGCGGTCGCATCAGCGTCGTCCGCGTACGCGTCGTCGTCGTCGGCGATCTCCTCGGACACAGTCCGGTGGACCTCGTCCTCGTCCGCGTCGTCGACGGCGGTCGGGCCGTCCTCGTCGTCCAGGTAGTCGTCCGCGTCGTCGACCGCGGTCCCTTCCTCAACGCGATCGGGAGCGGACTCGGCCTCCGCCGACTCGTGCTCCTCCTCGATCACCTCGATCGTCTCGTCGTCACCGCCGCCCTCGGCCGCGAAGACGGCCTGCGCCGCGATGTCAGCGCGACGCTGCCACTCGGCCGCCTCCTCGGAGCGGCCGACCTCCTCGAGGACGAGCGAGTAGGCGGCGAAGAGATCCGGGCTGTACGAGAACGCGCGGTCCGGGTCCAGCTGCGGGATCTCGAGCTCCATGAGAGCGAGCTCCGCCTGCCCGAGGTCGAGGCGGGCGCCGGACATGGCGATGGCCAGCGACACCTGCGCGCCGGGGCTCAGCGTGGTGCGGTCGATCGACCGACCCAGCTCGAGCGCCTTGTCGGGCCGGCCCACGCCGCGCTCGGAGTCGACCATCAGCGGCACCTGCTCGTCCGAGCCGGAGATCCGACGGAAGGTCCGCAGCTCGCGCAGCGCCAGGGCGAAGTCGCCCGTCGCGTACGCCGAGATGGCCAGCGACTCGCGGACAACGGCGATGCGTCCCGCGCGGCGGGCCGCCGAGAGCACGTGGCGGTGCGCCAGCTCGGGGTCCTCCTCGAGGAGGCGGCCGGCCATCACCAGGTGACGGGCGACCCATTCGGCGTTGTCCTTCGAGAGCGTGCGCAGCTCGTTGCGGGCGACCTTGTCGAGGTCCTTGGCCTGCACGTCGTCCGGAAGGTCCGGGTCGTCGTGGCGCGGACGCACCGACTGGAGGGAGCGCCGCTCGCGCTCCTCCTCGGTGAGCTCCGGCTCCTCGCGGGGGCCGCCGCGTCCGCCGCCGAAGCCTTCGCGTCCGCGTCCGCCGCCCCGACGATCGTCCGACCACGGCCTGCTTCCCCCATCGCGCGATCCACCGCGGAACGGCGGACGCGAGTCCCCGTCACGCTGCGGACGAGAGTCGCCACCACCACGGTAGGAAGGGCGGGAGTCACCATCACGCTGCGGACGCGAATCTCCACCGCCACGGTAAGGAGGACGGGAGTCCCCGTCACGCTGGGGACGCGACTCGCCACCGCGATAGGGAGGCCGAGAGTCACCGTCCCGCTGCGGACGCGAGTCGCCACCGCGATAGGGAGGACGCGAGTCCCCATCGCGCTGCGGACGGGAATCCCCACCACCACGGTACGGAGGACGGGAGTCCCCATCGCGCTGAGGACGGGAATCCCCACCCCCGCGGTACGGAGGACGAGAGTCCCCGTCGCGCTGCGGACGGGAGTCCCCACCACCACGGTACGGAGGACGAGAGTCCCCATCACCCTGCGGACGCGAATCCCCACCACCACGGTACGGAGGACGAGAGTCCCCATCACGCTGCGGACGGGAGTCCCCACCACCACGGTACGGAGGACGAGAGTCCCCATCACGCTGCGGACGAGAGTCCCCACCACCACGGTACGGAGGACGAGAGTCCCCATCACGCTGCGGACGAGAGTCCCCACCGCCACGGTAAGGAGGACGGGAGTCCCCATCACGCTGCGGACGGGAATCCCCACCACCACGGTAAGGAGGACGAGAGTCCCCATCACGCCGCGGACGCGAATCCCCACCGCCACGGTAAGGAGGACGAGAGTCCCCATCACGCTGCGGACGCGAATCGCCACCACCACGGTACGGAGGACGAGAGTCCCCATCACGCTGCGGACGGGAGTCGCCACCGCCACGATAGGGAGGACGAGCATCACCGTCGCGGCGGGGGCGGGAGTCGCCCGAGCCGCCGCGATCGTTCGAGGAGCGGCCGGGGCCGCCGGCGCGAGGCGGCCGCTCGTCACGACGTCCGGAGTCCCGGTCGTTGCGGTCGGATCCTGAGTCGTCCATGCGTTCCTCGCCTGTCGTGGTGATGCTCTGTGGAGTTGACCCACCCGAAGGCGGGGAGGACGGCCGTAACCGTCGCACCACCCTAACCCGCACCGCGCTCCAGTGAGCAGCGGGGATCCGAGGTGGTGGTTAAACAGCGATGGCCACCCATTTCTGGGTGGCCATCGTGAATGGTGTCCGGCGGTGTCCTACTCTCCCACAGGGTCCCCCCTGCAGTACCATCGGC
>NZ_PSVY01000010.1:0-105587 GCF_002932635.1 Rathayibacter sp. AY1D1 | reverse complement strand
CACGCTCCGCCCGAGACCTCCTGGCCCGACCTCCCGCCGCCTAGGCTGGCGCGGAGGAGGCGACATGGAGCCGAAGGACCCGCGGTCCGATGTCCCCCGACCCGGTCCCGCGGGAGTCTTCGGGCGTCAGCCCTTCACCGCTCCGCTCATGATGCCCGCGATGAGCTGGCGTCCGGCGAGCAGGAACAGCACCAGCAGCGGGATCACCGAGAGCACGGCGCCGGCCAGCACGATCGAGTAGTCGACGTAGTAGCCCGACTGCAGCTGCGCGAGCGCCGTCTGCAGCGTCGGATTCGTGGGGCTGAGGACGATCAGCGGCCAGAGGAAGTCGGTCCACGCCATCATGAACGTGAAGAGCCCGAGGATCGCCATCGCCGGTCGCGCGGCAGGGACCGCGACGGTGAGGAACGTCCGGAACTGGTTCGCTCCGTCCACGCGCGCCGCCTCGATCAGCTCGTCCGGTATCACGTCGACCAGGTACTGGCGCATGAAGAAGACGCCGAACGCGGTGACCAGCGTCGGCACGATCACGGCGCCGAGCGAGCCGGTCCAGCCGAGCTGCCGCATCAGGATGAACAGCGGGATGATGCCCAGCTGCGTCGGGATCGCCATGGTCGCGACGACTCCGATCATCAGGCCGTCGCGCCCGCGGAACCGCAGCTTCGCGAAGGCGTAGCCGGCGAGCGTCGAGAACGACACGACCGACAGCGTGATGATCCCCGAGACGATGATGCTGTTCAGCAGAGCCGTCCAGAACGGGATCGCCGTCAGCACCTGCGAGGCGTTGGCGAGGAAGTTGCCGCCCGGGACGAGCGGCAGGGTCTCGCTGCGGGTCGCGTTCGAGCCGCTCGCCACGACGAACGACCACCACAGCGGGTAGGTCGAGCCGAGGATGAAGGCGCTCAGCAGCCCGTACGTGAGGAAGCCGGGCCGGTCGACGCGGCCGGCGCGGGAGGCGCGGACGCGGCGCACCGGGAAGGCGGCGGAGGTGGCGGGGGCGGTCATCGCTCGCTCTCGTTCTGGCCGAGGCCGGTGGTGGTGAGCAGGGGGTCCGCGGCGGCGATCTCGTCGGCGGTCGCGGGGCGGGCGGAACGGCGCTTCGAGCGCTGCGAGATCCGGTTCTCGACGGAGGCGATCCGCCGCGAGATCGCGAAGTTCAGCAGGCCGATCAGCACGATCAGGAGGAACAGCAGCCACGCGATCGCGGCCGCCTCGCCGAAGTTCTGGCGGAAGAACGCCATCTCCCAGAGGTAGAGGACGGTGGTCTGGAACTGCCGGTCCGAGCCGCCGATGCCGCCCGCGTTCGACACGTCGAACAGGCGCGGCTCCGCGAAGATCTGCAGGCCGCCGATGGTGGCGGTGATGATCACGAAGATCAGGGTCGGCCGGATGCTGGGGATCGTGATCGAGCGGAAGCGGCGGAACGCGTTCGCCCCGTCGATCGCGGCCGACTCGTGCAGCTCGCGCGGCACGGCCTGCATAGCGGCGAGGAGGATGAGGGCGTTGTAGCCGGTCCAGCGCCAGTTGACCATCGTCGCGATCGCGACGTGGCTGGCGAGGCGGTCGTTCGTCCACTCGATCGGGCTGATGCCCACCAGGCCGATCAGATTGTTGATCAGGCCCTCCTGGTCGCTGAAGACGCTCGAGAAGATCAGCGCGACCGCGACCGGCGAGACGATGTACGGCAGCAGGACGCTCATCCGCCAGAAGGTGCTGGCCCGCAGCGCCTGGTCGAGGGCGGCCGCGAGCAGCAGCGCGACGGCGAGCTGCGGGATCGTGGAGAGCAGGAAGATGCTCAGCGTGTTGACGATCGAGTTCCAGAAGAAGCGGTCGCCGAGCACGGCCGCGAAGTTCGCGAACCCGACGAAGTCGCCCTGGCCCTGCAGCAGCTGCCAGTCGTAGAGCGACACGACGAGCGTGTAGACCAGCGGGAACGCGCCGGTGAGCGCGAAGAGCAGGAAGAACGGCGAGATGTAGAGGTAGGGCGAGGCCTTCACGTCGAAGCGGCTCGCGCGCTGGCGGAAGGTCAGCGGGAGTGGGGGCGCCGGGCGCCGCTTCCCCGCGGGGGGCGTCGCCGTGGCCGGCGGGGTGAGTGTGCTCGTCATGGCGCTCTCTTCGAGGTCGAGTCGGAGTCGGAGGGGATGCGGCGGGGCCGGAGTCTCTCGTGCGGCGGGGCCGGCCGGGAGGAGTCGCGGGCGGCGGGGCCGGAGAGGCCTCGGCCGGCGGGCGGCAGCGTTTCTCCCGTGCGGCGAGGTGGCCCGGGATGCGGGCGGCCCGGCCGCACGGGGACCGGGAGGCCCGGTGGCGGCCGGACCTCCCGGATCGGGTGGGCGTCGTCCCGGAGTCGTCAGCCCCCGGGCGTCGGCCCGACCGGATCAGTCGACGAGCTCGCCGAGGAGCTGGAGCGCCTCGTTCCAGCCCTCCTTGCCGTCGATCTCGCCGCGGTCGACCTTCTGCAGGACCGGTCCGAAGACGTTCTCCTGGATCAGCGAGTCGTCCGGGCCCTTGTACTGGGCGACGACGCCCTCGGCGCGCTGCGCGAGGATCGCGCCGGTCGGGGAGTCGTTCATGCCGGGGTCGGGAGCGGCCGCCGAGGCGAGCTCCTTCTGCGCGTCGAGGGTGCTCGGGAACGGTCCGGCCGCCTCGAACGCCTTCAGCTGCTGCTCCGGCTCACTGAGCCACGACGCCAGCGCGGCGGCCTCGGCGGGGTGCTTCGACTGGGTCGGGACGGAGAGGAACGAGCCGCCCCAGTTGGCGGGGCCGCCGGGGAAGACGTCGGCGAAGTCCCAGCCGGTGGCCTCGGCGTTCCCGCCGCCGGCCTCGACGTTGCTCTTCAGCGTGCCGAACATCCAACCCGGGCAGACGAAGGTGGCGAAGGTCTGGTCGGTGAACGACTTGCCCTTGTTCCAGTCCCACGCCTTCTGCGCGGCCGAGAGGCCGGAGGCGGTGGCGTCGGTCAGCTGGCCCCAGCGCTCCTCGAGCTCCGGGTTGCCCTCGACGTTCAGCTCGCCGTCGGAGGTGTAGTACCCCTCGGGCAGCTGGTTGACCATGGCGTTCCACACGAATCCGGAGTGGTCGAACCACGCCTTGCCGGTGGCGTCGTGGTACTTCTGGCCGGCGGCGAAGTAGTCGTCCCAGGTCGCGTCCGGTCCGCCGAGCATCTCGGCGACGGCGGCGCGGTCGGTGGGCATGCCGGCGGCCTCGAAGGCGGCCGTGTTGTAGCAGAGGCCCTCGGGTCCGATGTCGGTGCCGTAGCCGATGACGCGTCCCTCGGGGTCGGTCGCCTGCTCGTACTTCCAATCGACCCAGTCGGCCTTGCGGTCCTCGATGCCGTGGTCGCGCAGGTCGACGAACTGGTCCGAGACCTCCATGACGGAGCCGAGCCAGCCCTCCTCGATGGCGACGACGTCGGCGAGCCCGGAGCCGGCGGCGAGCTTGGTGAACGCGTCGGTCCGCGCGTTGCCGCCGGTGTCGATGTTGTTCGGGACGATGGTGATCCCCGGGTTGGCGTCCTCGTACTCGCCGTAGAGCTCGTCGAAGCCCATGGCGTTGAACGTGGTGACGGTCAGCTCGATCTCGCCGCCCTCGGAGGCGTCGGATCCCGACGAGCATCCGGTGACGATCAGGGCGAGGGCCGAGGCGCCGGCGATCGCCGCGGCGATCCTGGTGCGTCGTGAATAGGGCACGGTCACTCCTTCGTGATGGTGGTGGGGCACCCCTGCGAGCGCTCTCACGCGTGCTGTTCCGCGTGTGTGAGAGCGCTCTCACGAGGTGTGCGGCGAGCTTACGCACGCCCCCGCGGAGAGGTCAAGCGTTTTCGAGAGAGCGCTCTCATCGATTTGATGGTCCGCGCCCAGCCGCGCGCCTCCCCGCCGCCCTCGCCCCACGAGAACGCAGAAGTCGCGGTACTCGAACGCGAGTACCGCGACTTCCGTGGACTCACTGCCCCCTGCCGATCGAGCAGCGGCTACTCGACCAGCAGGGCCGACCTCAGCCCACCAGCACCGCGAAGCCCTGCGCGGGCAGCTGCACGGAGACGGCTCCGGACGGCGACGTCTCGCTCACGAGCGCACCGTCCTGCGAGTAGACGCGCAGCGTGCCGGAGCCGCCCGAGACGCCGATCGCCGTGGTGCGCACGCCGTCGGTGGAGTTGCGGATCAGCTCGGTGCGGCCGCCCTCTCCTCCGACCACGAGGCGCGTGACCAGAGGTCGCACCAGCAGGGCGTCGAGGCGCGTCTCGCCGCTCAGCGGGCGGACCTCGACGCTCGACGAGCCGGCCGGCACGGTGCGGCGGAGCTTCTCCGGGAGCAGCGCGCCCGACGCCTCGGTGACCCCCTGCGACCCGACGGTCGAGCGGAGCAGGTCGAGCGGGCGCGTGCCCGACGTCCAGACGCTCAGCGGCGTGCGCTCCGTGCCGCGCTGCGGCTGGTCGATGACGGCCTCGACCACGCGGTCCTGCGTGGACGGGCCGATCGGGATCGAGATCGCGCGGCGCGGGTCGGTCAGCGAGAGGTACGAGCCGCTCCAGCCGGCCTCCCCCGTCCAGGACGACTCGGGCGTGACGACGGTGCCACCGCGCGCACTCTCCGCCTCGACCAGCGTCAGTCCGTCGCGCGAGCGCTCGGTGGCGACGGAGCGGGCACGGTCGGCGACGTCCGGGTGCTCGTCGAGCGCCAGCATCGCCAGCAGGCCGTGGATGGTGCTCTCGGCGCCGCTGTTGCGGTTGACGGAGCCGTCGGCCTGGACGCCGTCGAAGACGACTCCGGTGGCCGGGTCGTAGACCGGGCCGAGGCTGCGGTTCAGGCCGAAGAACCAGGCGCCCTGCACGGCCGCGAGGTCGGTGAAGGCGCTGGAGCCGGTGGCGTCGGCCAGGGCGAGCGAGTTCTGCAGGCGGGAGTCGGCTCCGTAGGCGATCTGCACGCGGTCGGTCGGAGTGGGGTTCCAGCCGTTGTCGGGGCCGCCGGCGGTGAGCAGCTCCGGAGCGAAGCGGGCGCCGTCGACGATCGCGGGCTCGAGGAGGGAGGAGTCGTCGAGTGCCGCGGACGACGCGGCGAGTCCGCCGGCCATCTGCGACGACCAGGAGTGCCAGAGCGTGCGCGACTTCGTCCACGGGAGGATCGCGCCGTACGGCCAGGCGGTGGTGTCCGCCTCCGTCGTCGTCGTGCGGGCGTAGGCGGCGACGCCCTCGGCGAGCTCGGCCGTGCTCGTGCGCACCGCGGAGTCGTCGGGAGCGGCCTCGAGGTAGGCGGAGAGGCCGAGCAGCGCCTCCGAGGTGGCGTCGGCGCCGTCGACGATCAGCCAGGCCGGCACCTGCACGCCGTCGGCCTGCGCGTACTCGCCGTAGTGCGTGAGCACCTCGCGGTCGACCGCCGCGACGCCGAGCCGCAGCCGCTCCTGCAGGAAGGCGGCGAACTCCGGATCCGTGTCGCGGAACGCCGCGTAGCCCTCGCCGAGCGCCCAGAGGGTGCGGGCGAGCCAGTAGCTGTCCTCGGAGTCGCTCGGGTCCGGCAGCTCGACCGGCTCGGCGCTCGCGTTCAGCTCCCCGTCGGTCTGCATCTAGAGGACCACGTTCCCGGCGTCCTCGCCCTCGGTGGTCTGGAAGTAGGCGAGGGCGCGGAGCGTCTCGAAGGCCTTCTCGCGGCTCTCAGTCGATCCGGTCTGCTGCCAGTGGCGGAGGTAGACGACCGCGGCGCGCGAGATGTCGTCGGTGTTGAACGCGCCCTGCTCGTAGTCGCCGGTCGCCGGATCGAGGCGGCCGCCGCCCACGCGCTCGAAGGCGCCGCCGTCGCGGGCGTCGGCGTAGGTCCACGGCATCACCAGGGTCGGCTCCTCATCGAGCCGGTAGGTGGTGTGGCCGGGGCGAAGGTGGCCTTGCCGTCCTCGACGAGGCTCGTCCCTCCGGTGGCCGCGGCGTAGAGCGGCATGAAGTCGAACTGGGTCTGGAAGAACTCGCTGGTGGGCGCGGGCTGGATCGCGGCGGGCGCGGCGCCCGACTCGACCAGCGTCTTCGACGTGGCGAGGAAGTCGTCGTAGGTCGACAGCGACGGGTTCTCGGGGTCGAGTCCCGCCTTCGCGAAGAGGTCCTTGTTGTAGAAGATGACGACCGGGTTGCTCTTCCACGGCATCTGGAAGTACTCGCCGTCGGCGTTCTGGTACTGCTCCGCGAGGTCGCCGCTGCGGGTCTCGATGTAGTCGGCGCCGCCGTCGAATTTCGAGAGATCGACGAGTCCGCCCTGGCGCTCGAACTGGCCGACCGCGCTGGGAGCCGTGTTGAAGACGAGGCACGGCGCGTTGCCGGCCGTGATCGCGGCTCCGATGACCTCCTCGCTGCTCTTGCCCGCGGGGATCTCCTGCCCGGTGATCTCCTCGTCCGGGTGGTCCGCGTTCCAGGCGTCGACCATCGCCTTGCCCCACTGCACCTCCTGCTCGTTGTTCGAGTACCAGATGGTGATCGGTCCGGTGGCGGTGAGGTCGGTCGACGCTCCGCCGCCGCCGCTGCAGGCGGTGAGGGCGAGGGTCGCGAGGGAGGCGGTGGCGATCCCGGTCAGCCAGCGTCTCGTCGTCGAGGGGGCCATGGTGTTCTCCTTGTCCGGCGTGCGCGACGGTGGGCACGCGTCTTCAGTGGCTCGACGGCCGCGGAGGAGCGGTCGAGTGGCGCACCACGAGCCCGGCGGGCTCGAGGTCGACGTCGGGGGCGCTGCCGGACTCGATGAGGTCGAGCAGCGTGCGGGCGGCCTCCTCGCCCCAGCGCGCGGGGCGCGTGCGGGCCGAGGTCAGCGACGGGTAGACGTGGGCGGCGATCTCGGAGTCGTCGAAGCCCGTGATCGAGAGGTCGTCGGGGAGCCGGAGCCCGCGGGCGTGAGCCACTCCGAGGCCGGCGATGGCCATCGGGTCGTTGCCGAAGACGATCGCGGTGGGCGGGGTCGGACTGTCGAGGAGGCGCTCGGTGGCCGCCGCGCCCTGCTGCGGGCTGAAGTCGGTGGCGACAGGGGTGGTGGGTTCGAGTCCCACCACCGTGCAGGCTTCTGTGAAGGCGTCGCGGCGGCGGGAGGAGTGGAGCAGGTGGTCGGGCCCGGCGACGTGGGCGATGCGGCGGTGGCCGAGCCCCGCCAGGTGCCGGACGGCGTCGGCGATGCCCGCGGAGTCGTCCATCACGACGGCGGGTGAGGAGGAGCCCTCCAGCCGCCCGAGGGTGACGGCCGGGATCTGCAGCTCGGCGAGCAGCGCCGGCCGGGAGCCGTCCTGCCGGAGATCGGTGAGGAACACGCCGTCGACGCGGCGGTCGGCCGCGAGCGTGCGGTAGACGGCCTCCTCGGAGGCGCCCGGGTCGACGACGCTGAGCACCAGCACCCGGCCGCGCTCGGCGAGCACCCGCTCGACCCCCGAGATGAAGGAGGGGAAGAACGGGTCGGCCGCGATGACCGCCGGGTCGCGCGCCACGACGAGGCCCACCGCGAAGGAGACGCTGGTGGAGAGGGAGCGGGCGGTGAGGCTGGGCCGGTAGCCGAGCTCGGCGGCGACGCGGAGGATCCGCTCGCGGGAGTCGGGCGAGACCCCGGGCCGGTCGTTGAGCGCGAACGAGACGAGCGCCTTGCTCACGCCGGCCTCACGTGCGACATCAAGGATCGTCGGTCTGCTCGCCATGGGAGCTCCTTCGCTCGTCGCCGCATCTGAACCGGTTTTGTAAACCGGTTCAGAGCGCCGTAGCAGGGAGGCGGGCGGAGGAGAAGAGGGAGGTGGGTGAGGCGGTGCACGTGCCACCTGGAGCCTGTTTCCCGCCTGTCCCCGGTGCTGGGACGTGCACGCGTCGGCCGGTCGCTACGGTGTCGGACGCCTGTGCATGGGCGCCCGGGATAGCCGCCGAGCGAGTGGCTCCAGGCCGCTCACGGAACCGTCGTCCGGCGGAATCTGAGAGCCCTCCGCGTCCCGGCTCCGGCCCGCCTGCCGGGTGCTGGAGTGTCCCGGTGCCCGGTGACCCCGCAGGCACTTCCCCGATCCGAGAGAGAGAACGATCATGGCCCGCCCCCACTCCGCCAGCCGCACCACGAGCGAGCAGCGCACCGAGCACGCCGAGCAGTACTCGGCCGGAGCGCGCTACGCGTCGGAGGCGTTCGGCACCTTCCTCTTGGTCGCCGGCGGCGTCGGCACCGCGGTCTTCGCCTCCGCCTTCCCCGACTCCGGCAACGCGCTCGGAGTCGGCTTCCTCGGCGTCGCGCTCGCCTTCGGCCTCACCGTGATGGCCGGCATCTACGCCGTCGGCCACATCTCCGGCGGCCACTTCAACCCCGCCGTCAGCATCGGCCTCGCCATCGCCGGCAGGACCGAGTGGAAGCACATCCCCGGCTACATCGTCAGCCAGATCCTCGGCGCACTCGTCGGAGCCGCAGTGGTCTTCCTCGTCGCTGCCGACGGCCCCGCCGGCTACCTCACCGCCGCCCGCGACGCCGGCTTCGCCTCCAACGGCTACGGCGCCGCCTCCCCCGGCGGCTTCGGCCTCGGCGCGGTCCTGCTGACCGAGATCGTCCTGACCGCCGTCTTCGTCGCCGTCATCCTCTCCGTCACCGCCAAGAGCGAATACAAGGCCGTCGCGCCGCTCGCCATCGGCTTCACGCTGACACTCGTCCACCTGATCAGCATCCCCGTGAGCAACACGTCGGTGAACCCGGCACGGTCCATCGCTGCCGCGGTGTTCGCGGGGCCGGATGCGCTGAGGCAGGTGTGGGTGTTCCTGGTCGCGCCGATCGTGGGTGCTGCGATCGCGGGGGTGGGGACGAAGGTGCTGAACCGGCGGAAGTAGAGGGTCGCGAGGGCATGCCGCGAACGGCGCGTCTCCTAGAACAAAGGCTCAAGGACGATCGCGACGCACCTCGCTGGACAGTCGGAGAATCTCACTCTCTGACGCACAGCGAGATGTCCTGCCATGGGGCGGCTTTTCGAGACGAACGAGTGGCGGGGATCCGACGAGCGTTCGGACCCCACCTCCGAACCGACCGCGCGCCCAAGAAAGTTAAAGTTCTTCGACCTAAAGGATCGGCACCTCTCCGGCGCTCTCGTTCTCCACCGCGCGGGCGCGCGGGTCGGTTTTCCCTGCGGCTACAATGCTATCGAGACCCAGGGGTCGCCCGCGTCCATATGTAGAAGCGAACTGCGCGATGAAAGGGCGATGCCAAGGAGTAGGGTATATTGTTTCGATCGATAATCCCGAACGGTCCTCAAGCAACCTGCGCAGAAACACCTTCGACGCCCCAGGTATAATGATCCTAAAGATCTCGACCCTCCCAATATTCCCGTTACTTGCCTCACCTCTTTTTTCTAGTCGATTCGAGATTGCATTCGCGCGGTCGGCGGCTAAGTCAAAAGGAAGGGTTGTATTAAATCGATCAGTGGGTCGAACCAATGGACCTATAAGAAACGAGCCGCGTTGAATTCTTAGACGCTCTGTAACGTCTGGAGCGCGATACCACCACACCTGGTGAGCAAGCGCGTCGGAAATATTGGATGACGACCGTGCGGTGTACGGCCGAGCGTCGAGGGGATCGATCCAACGTTCCTTCGGTGGTCTTTTGATTCCAAAGAGCGAGCCCGGTATGTGATCCAGCGCATCAGGATCACTCGCACTAGCAAACGCAACCATCCAAAGAGCAATCAGAGGATCCGTGCTTACGTCGAGAAGCGGAGTTGCGGCCCCGTGATGCTGCAAATTGGCTAGAAGAGCCAGGTCAGGCAGGCGATTGCCGTCTTGGCGATCAAGCCGCATCCTTCTGGCCGCCTTCAGCAAACCGGAAGTTGCGTTGGCGGATACCGTCTCGTCGTGTGGAACCGCATTTGAGTTGATTACCCGCGTATGCATGCCGGGCTCGACTCCGAGGTCCCCTCGTGCTTGGCCACGCCAAAGCCAAACGTGGTTCTTGAATGTGGCGTGGAGCCACATTGCTGCTGAAAAGACCTCGCGGGCCTTAAGTTCGGCGTTGGTGGATGTTGGTTGCCATTCATGCATGGCTTCGATTGTACTGAAAGCACGCACGCTTCAGCATCATTTTTCGCCTAAAACTCTCGTTCCACGACCGAGGCCAGGTCAAGGACTCACGTGCGTGTAGAAAGAAGTCTGACCACGCCGGAGCACGGACCACCCGCCGAATGTCGGAGTGATGTCTACAGCGTTCGACGCCCTCTTGGGATTAGCCGGTTTCGGATATATATGCTTGACAACGCGCGTTCCGACAGAATAATCATGACCATCGCTAAAAGTCCGGTGAACCCAACAGCCACATAGAGAGTGCAAGTCTGATCAGAGTAGAACGCGCCGAGCGCACCGATGACGACGGCGCCAACGGCTGCAATTCCTCGAAGATGGCGCAGGAGACGATCCGCCACAGTGAAGTCGTCAACAGACTTGAACATCGCCTTCGTCGAACGACGAATCGTATACCAGAAGCTCAACGCTCCGACCACGTACATTGCAGATAAAAACACAAACCACACGTCGGGAAAATCGATTGCAGCGGCCAGCGCAATGACGGAGCTACCAAGGATGAGCGGAATTAGTGAATCCATGACGCCGAGTGCCCACCGGAATATTGCTAAGAACCAGACGTAATTGTAGAAGATCACTAGGGATGCGATAAAAACCGTGAAAACTCGTAATCCAGGCGCGATCAAATCAAAGCTAGATTGATCTCGAGCGATTGTGCTAAACGACATTGCTGCAGTGCCTAGTGCGATTCCAAGGACAATACTTAGCGCCGTAACGTACGCATTGGGAAAGATCTCGATCGATCTTACTTTAAGCACTTCCCGGTCGAGTACCTGAAGTTCCGACGGCAGCTCGCCTCCGTCGGGCCCCTGCGCCCGTCGCGCTCTCCCGACCGCGGCAAAGAAGACCATCACCGCGAGCAAGGACAACAACTTGGCCGGATTGAAAGCACGTGCCATGGCGGACCCCCGTTGATCGTGAGCGGAAGGCTACCGCGGTATGCTCGTCGCCACAACGTTTATCCGCAGACTAAACGAATTTACCACTCTCCGCTCTCAGCACTCGGTCTCACTGACTCGCGGAGTAGTGGAACATGTAAACGCGCTTCTCTTTCGGCATCCAACGTAGATCAACTACAGCCAGGGCTTGAGTCAGCTTGTAAGAGTAAATTTGCGGTATCTATGCGTGCAGAAGGGCGACCATCGCGCGGACTCTTGCGGTCAGCATCAACGACATCAATCACACTGTCGCAAACCGAGTGGTCGCCATATCTGACCCGGCGCCAACGCCAATTACCGCATTGACCACCTCTGGTTTAAGGCTACTCGTCGCAGGACGCCGATTCCGCTCATGTGCCCCGATACGTCTAAGTGAGGTTAATTTCCGACGATGTGGTAACGGTGCCGACCCGAGAACCACAGCTCGGTCTGGAGCGACCGTCGGTAGGTGCCGAGGAACCCGATCGGTTTGACGAATACGTCGACTTTCCACGAGAGACCTCCGACCGCGGGCAGTTGGTCCCCGCGCTTCTTCAGGTCCGTATACCAGGAGTCCGCCGCTGAAGTAACGAAGATCGCTTCTCTTCCGCTCGGTTTTCTCGGAAGCAGGTACGCATTCGAATCCACTTCGCCTTGTTGCCCGAGGTGACCCGAGAGGTGCAGAGAGTCCCCCTCCAGAAGGTTGATCCACTCATAGCTTCGCGCGTTAGGCGATGCCAGGTACTCGTGCAGCCATCGGTGCCAGCGATCCGGCAGAGGTTTCCCAGACTCGGACGACGGAGTGCAAGGCTGTCGAGCATGGCCGACCGGGAACACGGCACGGCGCCGAAGCAGCCACGCGAGGATCACGTCGAGGTTGCCGTCGGCATCCCACACCTCCGCGACCAACCGGAGCGTGGGGTCGTCCGTCGGCTTGCCCGCCTCGTACCACCATGTCAGTCCGCGATCCGGGCGCGTCCAGCCGAGGCGGTACAGCAGGAGTTGCTGCAGCGCTGACCAGTAGCCCAGGGACTGAGGGTGCGAGTCCCCCCACGACGGTGCGGCTGGGATCCGGCCATACGAACTGTCGAAGCTCGCTGCTCGCAGCACATCGGGCACTCCCCAGAACCACTCGAACTGGCCTCCCAGGTCAGCGTCGCGAGGAGTCGCCCTCGCGGCGTCGCTCGAGAAGCGCGTTCGCTCGATCAGCTGATCCGCATTCTCCACAGTTGCCCCCACACTCGCTCGGAAGACCGGAGCAATGATGCCAAGTAGACGAGCTCGATAGTGGCCGACGTGCGCCTCTATCAATTCAGTAGGTCATCAACTGCCTCAGAGCCTGACTGCGCTGGCGAAACCATACCGAGCGCTAGAGCCTATGCACCTCGCCGCGCCAGACTCCCGCAACGAGGGAGACCCGCGACAGCTCGGTTGCGACGGCACCAAGCTTCGCCCTTTCCTCGCCCACCGGCCGAGAGGCGCGGGAGCGGCGGCGGCGAACTCGAAGCACCATGCAGTCAAAGTCTGGCCGACCGACACCACGTCGATCGCTCGCCATGAACGGGCCGTGCGTTTCCTGTGTTCGTGGGAACCACGTTAGGCGTGGGCTCCGCTTGGTGCATCCGCGCGTCGCAAGATTGGATTGAACTGACATTTACTCAGTGTTTCGACGCTGGGGGTGTGTGGCACTCCTGGCTCCTAAATACCTCGCGGTGAGGAGCTACGCGGGTGGCTCCGCCCGGTCCTCGAGACGCGGGCGAACGCGTCATTGTCCGCGATTGGCGTCGATGGCGTCGCCGACGCTCGTGGCGTCGAGACCGTCGGTCATCTGGTTGTTCACAAGCAGCACCAGCAACGTGCAGATGCCATGACGAGGCGTCGAGCGTGGTTCACCGTGGCTGGCTCGCCAGTGACCGGCTACGGCGAGGTCCTACCTGAGCTATAGATTGAAGATCTTGTGATTCTTGAGGGCTGGTGACGATGCGAGCGGACTCACCGTTGTGGCGGGTGATGGGCGACCCCGCGCAGGCTGTAGAAGCCGCAGCGCTCGCGCGCGTGTGCCAGCTACTCCCGGACGACGGCATCGCGCGAGCGTGGGCGAACGTCAGCTTCACGGACAGCGACGGCAAGCTCAACGAGGTCGACGTTCTGATCCTCACCCGGGCGGGTCTGCTCCTCGTTGAGCTGAAAGGCTGGCACGGAGACGTCTCAGGCGACCAGCACAGCTGGACGCACGCAGGCCGGCGCGAGCCGAACCCCCGCAAGCTGGCCAATCTGAAGGCGAAGCGGCTCGCCAGCGTTCTGAAGGATCTCGCGCGGGCAAACGGTGCTCCCGCCAACACGGTGCCCTTCGTCGTCGAGGCTGTCGTCCTGCACGGTCAAGACTCACGGGTGAATCTCGATCGATACGGGTCAGAGGCGGTGTTCGCGCTCGACGGATACAAGGTGAAGAGCGCCGGAGAGCCCCTCCGATTGTTCTCGGAGTTGATCGCGGCGCCGCCGGCGCACAGCTTCATCGATCGCACCGCAGCGAAGACCATCGATGCGCTCATGAACGCTGCTGGCCTGATGCCACGCGCCAAGCAGCGGATGATCGGTCAGTTCGCTCTCGACTCGAGCGAACCACTCGGTGAGGGTCCCGGCTGGCAGGACTTCCTCGTCACCCACCCTCGAGCCAAGACGAAGCATCGCATCCGTCTCTTCCCGTACCCCAAAGGATCGAGCAAGGACGCTCGCGCAGAGATCGGTCATCGTGCTCAGCGAGAGTTCCGGCTGACCTACGGCGTCATCCATCCGGGCATTATCGGACCCACTGAACTGCTCGACTCCGAGGAGGGTCCGGCCCTCGTCTTCGCCTACGATCCGGATGAAGCGAGCCTCGGGGAGTACCTCGCTGGGCATGCCGACGAACTCGACTTCACGGATCGCGAGCGTCTCATACAGCAGCTCGCCGAGCTGGTGCGATTCGCCCATGGGCAGCGGCTCACCCACCGCGCCCTGTCGCCGGTCAGCGTCCGAGTCACATCGAGCGCGGACGGGGCGACCCTCCGCATCCGCGACTGGGATCTCGCGCGCCGACCGGAAGCCGGAACGACGACCGCCACGCTGCTGTCCCGCGGGATCACCGACATCTTCGGGCTCGTGGAACAGGACGCAATGCTCTACCTCGCTCCTGAAACGCTGCGCGGTTCGGCGCCGGATTCGGCGCAGACATTGGACGTCTACGGGCTCGGCGCGCTCGCCTTCCTCCTCCTCACTCAGCAGCCGCCCGCCGCGAACCTGCCTGCACTCGAAGCACTCATCGCGTCTGGCGCAGTGGGCCTCGACCCGCGGGCCGTGACGCCGGAGGTCTCGGACGCCCACGCAGCGGTCATCCTTGAAGCGACCGCCTTCCGTGAAGAACTCCGCCTTCTTGATGTCGGGGAGTTCCAGACCTCGTTCGAACTAGCGCGACGAGCCGTGCGATCCGAAGAACAACCGGTGCCCGCTCTCGGCGACCCGCTCGATGCCGCGATCGGTGACATCGTCGGGGAGCGGTTCGAAATCGAGCAGCGTCGCGGCTCCGGCTCAACCGGAGTGGCGCTCCAGGTGACCGATTACGACAGCGACCATGATCACGTCATCTTAAAGCTTGCGAAGGACGATGCGGCCGCCGCGCGGCTCGCCATCGAAGCGGAGGTCCTCGACCGATTGGACAGCCCCCGCGTCGTGAAACGACTCGACGGGCCCCTCTCGATCGGCACTCGCCAGGGGCTCCTGATGACGGACGCGGGGCGAGAGACGCTTGCCGACCGTATCCGCCTCGAGGGGAAGGCGACCATCGAGCAGCTGGAACGATGGGCAGACGACCTCTTTGAAGCGGCTCACCACATGGCAGAACGCGGCGTCTTCCACCGGGACATCAAGCCATCGAACCTCGCGGTGAAGCCCGACCCAGGGAATCGGAAGCCGCGGCTCATGCTGTTCGACTTCTCCCTGGCGGAGGAGCCCCTCGAGAACGTCAAAGCGGGCTCGCGCCCCTATCTCGACCCTTACCTCGGGTCGGGCGGGCGGTCGCAGTACGACAGCGCTGCCGAACGCTTCGCCATCGCCGCGACGTTGTTCGAACTGTCGACGAGCTACCCGGTCTGGTGGCCCTCGGGCGATGCGCCGATCAACGCGACGGATTCACCTGTCGTCGAAACCTCGTCTTTCGATCCGAGCGTTGCCGAGGGCCTCAGCGCATTCTTCCGGGCGGCGCTGGCACCGAAGGTGTCGGACCGGCACCTATCGCTCGACGAAATGCGGAAGGCCTGGAGCACAGCACTCGTAGGCGCACGAACCGACGAGCAAGACGCGGACGCCAACGACGCGAAAGCAGCCACCGCTACGCTCGATACTCCGCTATCGGATGCCGGGCTGAGCGCCCGAGCTCTCTCAGCCCTCAGCAGGGTCAAAGCGAAGACGGTCGGCCAGCTGCTGGGGATCCCGCCGATGACGATCAATGGAGTTCGTGGCCTCGGTGAGCAGGTGCGGCGCGAGATTCAGTCCCGGATTCGCGAGTGGCGTCAGCGGCTGACGTCCGCGACCGAGATCGTGGAGCCACCAGCGCAAGCAGGACGCCGCTCCGTCGAGTCCCTCTTCGGTTCGGTCTCGCAGAAATCTAGCGAATCCGTGGAAGACCAGTACAGGCGACTGCGCAAGAACAGCACGCTGAAGGGCCCTACTGCAGACACCGCTCGCTGGGTGCAAGAGCTCGGAGGAATAGCGACCCTCGACGAGGTCTCGACGAAGTTGCTCCGCGAGTACGGGTCAACGCTCGATGAGGGAAAGCGGAGACAGCCTGCGAACGAAGTCGTCCGCACGATCCTCGAGCTCGACACTCGCTTGAGTGCGCCTCGCTTCGTCTTCCAGACCCTTCGGCAACGATCGGGCACCGCCGTCGCGTTCGCTCCGGACGATGGCAGCGGCTTCTCGTTCGACGACGCGGAGCTCCACCTCGAGGTACTGCTGCGGCATGCACAGCTGGTCGACCGACTCCTCGTCGATGAGGACGTCGTCCCGGCGACTCGCCTTCGCGAAACGCTGCTCGCCGAAGACGAACCGGCTCTTCGACTCTCCAACTCCCGGGTCGCTCAGCTAGCTGTCGGGCTGTCTGCAACGGGGCGCCTCTCGTCGGTCGGGGAGGCGTATCGAGCTGATCTCGACCCCGCGCGAGCTGTCGAGTTGGCGCTTCGCGGCGCTGCGACACAGGACCTCGCAGTCGTCACGATCGAGCAGCGCGTCCGTGCGCGCTTCCCCGCGATCCACACCATCCCGAGGCGACCCGCTCTCGACATCGCCGTCATGACCGCGATGCCGTATCTCGAGTGGCGCGATGACGAGGCCAGGTACAGGCTTCGCGATTCCGACCTGCAGTCATCGAGTCGCACGGGCACCTCGACGGTGTGGGGGCGGCCTGCCGATGATCCGGTGATCACGAGTCGGCTGACCGGCTCCCTGCGAGACAAGGGCGCCCTTGTTCTCGTCACCTCGCGTCAACGGGGGCTCGCTCTCACGGCGACTCGCCTGGCACGCGAGTACGGACTCCGGGTCGTCGATCTGGCCGATCTCGCACTCAACGCCCTGAAAGCGACGGCGACAGCGAAACAGGTCAAGTGGCCCGTCGTGATTCGTGCTGATGGCCAGCCATCGGGTTCACAAGATCGACGCAACCTTTTCACTCTCGCTCGTCTGGCCATCACTCCTGCCTGGCAGAACCTTCTGGCCGAACCGGAGCCGATGATCTTCCTGAACTCTGCCCTGTTCGCTCGCCTCGATCTCGCCGATCTGCTCGCAGAGGTGACCGACCTCGGCACGTCGCGGGCCGCAGCGCGCTGGTTCCTCCTGCCGAGGCCGCTCTCCAGCGGCACCCCTGACCTCGACGGGTCGCCCTTCCCCTTCGGCGCGGACGGATGGCTCGAGTTGTCACTCGGCGCACTCGATTCCACCGGCTCCGAACTACCCAACTCAACGACGCACCGAAAGATCGGCACCCCGTGATCGACTCAGCCCTCCTCCTCGCCGATCTGAAGCTCCAGCTCAAGCTGCTCGACGCGGACCTCCGCACACGCGCCGACGACGCAGACAACCCGTGGGGAGCGCGCCTCCGCGAGGAGCACGGCACTGCGACGCGGCGCGAGCGCACAGGCATTGCCTGGATCGCCTGGCGCGATGGCGAGGTCGCCCAAGCCGCCGTCTCCTGGATTCTCGCAAGTGTGTTCATCCGCTTCGCCGAAGACAACGGTCTGCTCGCCGGCGCCCAACGGAACGACCGTCCGATTGCTCAGCCGTGGTTCGCCGCCCCTGGCGAGGGGCTCGACAGGGCTGTGGAGAATGAAGCCGCGTTCTACGCAGCCTCCCCGACCATGACCAGCCGCGACTGGATGCACGACGCCTTCCGCGCTCTCGCCGATCTGCCCGCCGGACGGACTCTCGTCGACCCGCAGCACTCGGCTGTCTGGCATGCACCGATCTCAGCGGACGCGTCCGACAGGTTGCTCGCCTTCTTCCGCCGAACCACTCCGAGTGGCGAGCTGGTGCACGACTTCGGCGACGCCGACCTGGGCACTCGCTTCCTTGGCGACCTGTACCAAGATCTGTCGGAGTACGCGAAGAAGACCTACGCGCTGCTCCAGACGCCAGACTTCATCGAGGAGTTCATCCTTGATCAAACACTGACTCCAGCGATCGCGGAGTTCGGACTCACCGGGCTGAAGCTCATCGATCCTGCCTGTGGATCCGGGCACTTTCTGCTCGGCGCCTTCGAGCGACTGACCGCCGAGTGGGCCGCCGTCGCACCCGGCCTCGACAGGGGCGAGCGTGTGCAACGCGCGCTCGACTCCGTGCACGGCGTGGACCTGAACCCCTTCGCGGTCGCCATCGCCCGCTTCCGCTTGACCGTCGCGGCCATCAAAGCCGCCGGCATCCCGACACTGACCGCGGCGCCCGCCTTCCGCTACCGCCTGGCGATCGGTGACTCGCTGCTCGGCAGCGCGAGTCAGTCATTCATGCTTGATCTCAGCGACAAAGAGTACTTCGAGTACAACACGGAAGACCTCCGCGACTATGCGGGAATACTGGCAGACGATCAGTACCACGTCGTGGTGGCGAACCCCCCTTACATTCAGCCGCCGGACGCAAAACTCCGCGATCAGTACCGTGCGCTGTACTCAACTTGCCACGGTAAGTACGCGCTCTCAGTACCGTTCATGGAGCTTCTTTTTCGCCTTGCGAAGCGCCATAATGGCGCAGGATACGTTGGTCAGATTACATCGAACTCCTTCATGAAGCGGGAGTTCGGCAAAAAGCTGATTCAGACTTTTCTCTCAGGCAGCTTTACGGGCGTTTCGCCTAATTACGTAGACTTAACCAGTGTGATCGACACATCCGGCGCGTATATCCCTGGCCACGGCACACCAACAGTCATACTGACGGGAAGACCACGAAGACCTTCCCAAAGTACCGTTCGTGCGGTATTGGGAGTACGGGGTGAGCCTGGCCAGCCCTCTGTGCCAGCCGAAGGACTTGTTTGGAGAGAAATTACAGATCTTCTCAATGACCCTGGCCACGACGGGCTATTTATCTCTGTCGAAGATCTACCAAGAACCACCTTCTCCACCTTCCCCTGGTCTTTGTCGGGCGGCGGCGCGGGGGAATTAAAGTCCCTTCTTGAGAATCGTTCTGATCTAAAGCTCAGCGATGCAACGAGCTCAGTCGGTATCACCAGCTTCACTTTAGAGGACGACGTTTTTGTTCGCCCTCGAAGTGCCTTTGAACGGCAGGGCGTGAAATGCGTGCGACCTATGGTGCTTGGCGACAAACTTCGCGACTGGTCCTTCAGCGGTGAAGACATGGCCTTCTACGCATACGACGATAATTTTCGTCCGAATCTGGAGCAACTTCCTAAAACATCGGTGAGAACGATGTGGCCGTATAGAACGAGTTTATTTGCCAACTTGCTTTTTGGCGGCATCACTAAACGCGCGGCCGGGATGCAGTGGACTGAGTTTGGCAGGCTCACATCCAGTAAATTGCGTGCACCACTCACGATCACGTTTGCGTTTGTGGCGACACATAACCACTTCGTGCTTGATCGTGGAGGAAAAGTCTTCAACCGATCGGCCCCGGTGATCAAGTTGCCGGCGGGGGCGACGGAGGACGACCACTACGACCTGCTCGGCGTCCTCAACTCCTCCACCGCCTGCTTCTGGCTCAAGCAGGTCAGTTATCCAAAAGGCGGCGATCCCGTTGGAGTTGACGGCGCGCGCGTCAGCGCGGAAAGCTGGAGTGATCGATACGAATTCACCGGCACTAAATTGGAGGAGTTTCCTCTCCCCGCCGACCGGATGCGTGACCTGTCCCGAGCTCTCGACGAGGTAGCGCGAGCACGCGCCGAACTTTCACCGCGGCACGTGCTTGCCACGTCCGGGCCTTCCTCTCTGCCTGAAGCACGCGCCGAATGGCTAAGACTCAACCGTACGCTTGTGGCGTTGCAGGAAGAGCTCGATTGGAGAATCTATGTCGCCTACGGCTTGGCCGACAGGGAGCTAGCAACAGAGGTGCCAAATCTCCTGGAAATCGGTCCGAACGAGAGATCTTTTGAGGTTCGGCTTGCTCGCGAACTGGCCGCCGGCGCCGTCCAGACATCGTGGTTCACCAGGCACGAGCGCGAGCCCCTCTCTACTCTCCGCTCGAATCTGCCCGCCTGGTACCGCGAATTGGTGGAGCGGCGGGTGGATGCAATCGAAACGAATCCGTTCCTCAAATTGCTCGAGCAGCCTGAGTACAAGCGCCGTTGGGCAGGTGCAGATTGGGAAGATCTGCTTGCAGAGGCCGCACAGGATGCGCTCCTCAGCCATCTCGAGCGCGCCGATCTCTGGCACGACGCCTCGGGTCGCCCGCTCGTGCGCTCCGCCGCGCAAGTGGCGGATGAGCTTCGCCGCGACGATCAGTTCCGCGAGTTGCTTGTGATTCACGCCGGATCGCAGGACTTCGACCTCACCGTCGAGGTGGGCAAACTACTCGCTCTCGAGGCAGTCCCCGCGCTTGCGGCGCTCCGCTACAAGGCGACCGGTCTCGAGAAGTTCCATGAATGGGAGCGCGTCTGGGAGCTCCAGCGAGCGGAAGATCGCGGCGAGCTCGTCGAGGTGCCGGTGCCTCCGAAGTACAAGCCGGTCGATTTCCTCAAGATCAATTACTGGTCCGCCCGCGGGAAGCTCGACGTTCCCAAGGAGCGGTTCCTCTCGTTCCCCGGCAGCACGCTCCCAGACGATTCGACGGCTCTCTTCGGCTGGGCCGGCTGGGACCACGCGGAGCGCGGGCAGGCGATCGCCCGTCTGACGAACGAGCTGTCCCGCGCGGGCGCACCGTACGAGCAGGTCATCCCTCTCGTCGGCGCCTTGATTGAGCTCGAGCCCTGGCTGAAGCAGTGGCACGATGAGCTCGACGCCCGCAGCGGTGTGAGCCCTGCCGTCGCGATCTCCGGACTCATCACGACGCTGCTCGAGCGCCTCGGTCTCGGCAGAGACGACATCGCCGCCTGGCGGCCACCCGCGTCGACGCGCGGAAGAAGGAGCTCCTCATGACCGACTACTCCCTGAACTCTCCCCTGCGAGACCTGATCCGGCTCCCGGAACGGGTCGAGGCGGCGGACTTCGTCATCAAGCTCGATGAGGGTGTCGCCCGGCATGAGCAGACCATCAAGGACTACGTGGTCACCGAGGCGATCGCCGGCGCGCTCGCGGACGGACTCGATCTCGTCACGAGCGCCCTGCGCAGTCAGTCGTCGCGCGGCTCGTTCCTCGACGGCTCCTTCGGCTCCGGAAAATCGCACTACATGGCGGTGCTCCACCTCCTGCTGTCGGGCAGCATCGCGACCAGGCAGATCCCTGGGCTCGCACCCGTCATCGCCACCCGCCAGGAGACCCTCGAGCGCAAGCTTCTCGTCCTCGACTTCAACCTGCTCGGCGCACGCTCCTTCGAGGATGCGATCTTCGGCGGCTACCTCGACACCGTGGCGACCAAGCATCCCGACGCGCCGGCACCTGTGCTGCACGCGAGCGACTCCCTCCTCGCCGATGCGCGAACGCTCCGAACACGCATCGGTGACGACGCCTTCTTCGACGGCCTCGGTGGTGGCGATGCTGCATGGGGAGATTTCGGAGCATCGTGGGATGCACGGAGCTTCGACGCTGCCGCTGCGCTAGCTCCCGGCGCCGCCGACCGGGACCGCCTCGTTGGCGATCTCGTGTCCCATTACTTCACCGGGTATGGGCGCTCTGGCGAATGGCTGCCCATGAAGGACGGGCTGCGGGCTCTCTCCTCACACGCGAAGTCGCTCGGCTATCAGGGCCTCGTCTTCCTGATCGATGAGATCGTGCTCTGGCTCGGCCAGCACCTCGCCGATCAGGCGTGGGTGCAGGGCGAGATCGAGAAGGTCGTGCAGCTCGCCGAGAACGCCGCCGCGAATCTCCCTGTCCCCATCGCGTCCTTCCTCGCTCGGCAGCGCGACCTCCGCGACTTCCTGGGATCGCACATCGCGGGTGCCGAGCGCGCAGCGCAAGGGCAGCTCTTCCAGTACTGGGAGGACCGGTTCTCGAAGATCAAGTTGCAGGCCGCCGATCTACCCAGGATCGTCAAGCAGCGCCTCCTCCAGCCGATCTCGCCCGATGCCGCGACCACTCTCAGCCGCGCCCTGACCGAGGTGAAGCGGGACTACGCATCCTGGGGCTACCTGCTCAGCGACGACGCGAACTCCGACGAGCGCGCCTTCGCCGACGTCTACCCGTTCAGTCCGGCGCTCGTCGACACGATGGTCGCTCTGTCGAGTCTCATGCAGCGCGAGCGAACCGCGCTCAAGCTCATGGCCGAGCTGCTCAGCGACGGACGCGACGTGTTGCTGGTGCGCGATGTGATCCCGGTAGGCGACCTGTACGCGCCGGTGGTGCTCGGTGGATCGCAGCCCCTTTCCGAGGAGATGAAGCAGCACTTCGCGATCTCGCGGCGCTTCTACGAGTCGAAGATGAAGCCCTACCTGCTGCGCAAGCATGGGCTCACGGAGAGTGCCGTCGCAGGACTGCCTCGCGGACATGCGTTCGTCACCGAGGACCGTCTCGCGAAGACCGTGCTCATCGCTTCTCTCGCACCGGAGGCCACGTCGCTCGCGAACCTCACCGCCGCAAAGCTCGCCGCGTTGAACTGGGGAACGATCGACGCCTTCATTCCCGGCACGGAGGCCGAGCAGGTGCTCTCCCTCGTCCGTGGTTGGTCGAGCGAGTTCGGCGAGATCAGCGTCGGCGACGGCCCGGACCCGATCATCACTGCGACTCTCAGCGGCGTCGACTACGACTCGATCCTCGACCGGGTGCGGACCGAGGACAACCTGCACACCCGACGCGAGATCGTCCGCAAGTTGATCGCGGCCGAGCTGCAGCTTCCGCCGGATGACACGCTCGTCGGGAAGCGTCTGACGCACGTCTGGCGGGGTCACAAGCGAGTCGTCACCGTCAAGTTCGGCAACGTCCGAGACGACACAGACGTGCTCGACAGCGATCTCCTGCACAGCGACCCCGAGTGGCGGGCGGTCATCGACTTCCCCTACGACAGCGGAACGCACTCTCCTGCCGACGACGTAGCGCGGCTGCGGAAGCTCCGCGAGGGCACGCGGGGGTCGAACACCATCGCGTGGATCCCCAACTTCCTGTCGGATGCGCGCCAGGCCGATCTCGGCAAGCTCGTCCTGCTCGAGTACCTCCTGACGGGAAGCCGCTTCGACCAGAACGCCGACCACCTCGCGCAGGCCGACCGCGGACCCGCTCGTCAGACACTCGAGTCGCAGCGGCGGACCCTCCGCGACGTCCTCACGACCGCGCTACGGCAGGCGTACGGGGTGAACGCTCCTGACGAGACGAACGTCGGCAGCGACCTCGCCGGCAACGAGATCTTCTCGGCGCTCGCGCCCGGTGTCCCCATCAGTCCGCCTCCGACCGGCTCCCTTCTCGCTGGTCTGCGGCACGCTCTCGAGACCGTCTGGCGGGACGAGTTCCCGGATCATCCGGATCTCGGGGCTGAGGAGGTCACCGATCGGCGACTTGCGGAGGCGCTCGGCCTCGTCACCTCGACGGTCGAGCTGGGCGGGCGCCGCCAGGGACTCGCCGCCGCCGAGCAGCGCCTCGCACGGGACATCATCGCTCCCTTGGGGCTGGGTGCACAGAATGAGAACGTGCTGGTCATCGACGCCACGAACTTCGGCTGGGGTGGGCGCTTTGCACGCTGGGAGGGCGAGCTCGCTCCTGCGATGACCGTCGGCGCTCTCCGCGGGAAGCTCGCGTCGTGGGGCATGACACGGGGGATGGAGGACGCGGTCCTTATCACCTGGGCGCTCCTCGGCAACTGGGAGTTCGGCGGCGGCGTTCCGACGATCGGATCCTTGCCTGACGGAGCGAGCCCTCGGAAGGCGAACCTGCCGAGCATGGAGGACTGGGATCTCGTGCAGCAGAGAGCCGGGTCGATCTTCGGGACGGTCCCGGAGGTGAACCTGACTCCGCGCGCGGTCGGCCGTTTCGCTACCGCTCTTCGCGCCGCCGTCGCGAGCAGTCGGGTCTTGACACTCAGCGCCGCCCTCGAGATGCACGCGGGGGTGCTCGGCATCGATGTGGCCGCCGCAACTGGCCGGTTGGCCACAGCGCGGCGAACGGCGGAGCTTATTGGAGCGCTGTCTGCCACGATCGGCGACAAGGCGCTGATCGAGACGCTATCAATGTTCGACCTGCCGACAGAGCTGAGCTCCTTCGGCAGCGCTCACCGCTCGGCCGAGCGGCTGGCCTCGGAACTCAACGGCCTCGACTGGGACATGATCGCTGCGGCACAGGCCAAGCACGACTCCGCGTTCACCGAATCGCTCGCGCAGCTGCGGGAGGCCGCGGTGGTCGACGAGTCCGTCGTGTCACTGGAACCACGCTTGAAAGACGCTGCCGCGAAAGCTCGGAAACTGGTCATCACCCTCGACCCTCCTGTGGTTCGTCCTCCCCTCCCTCCGATTGACCCGCCGACGCAGGCCATTCACCGACGCCGAACCACTGTCACCGACCTCGATAAGGCGTTCGACACACTCCGCGCCGAGATCGAGCAGGAGGCTGGCACCGACGGCAGCGTCACGATCACCTGGCAGGTCGACTGAGCATGCCCGCACCGACCGTGACCGAGCCTGCCCTTCGTCAGCACCTCGCTGCCTGGCTCTCGAGCGAGCGCCGACGCGCGAGGACGATCCTCGTCCGTGCACAGCCGACGTGGTCGGGAGCAGAGACGCTCACCGTCGGCAACGCCACCGTGCGCGTTGTGGAGGGCGTCTCGGGGCTCGCCGCGCTCGACGCGATGCGCTCCGCGAGCGAGGACGAGTTCATCGCCGTGCTCACCTCGCTGACCGAATCCGAGCTGGGTACGGCGGTCGTGCTCGATACAGAGACGCAGAAGGTCACGGATCTGGACGAGTGGAACATCGTGCCGGCGCTGTTCGGCGCGCGCGAGTATCCCGCCCAGCCTGTTCGCGCGCTCGGGTCCTGGGTTCCGCGGCTCCTCGTCTCCCTCCGCCGAGAACGCGGGTTCACGCCGGCTCCGGGTGGAGTGCTCTCTGCTCAGCACGTCATCCAGTCGATGCTCGTGGCGATGCTCGGCCTCGACCGCGTCGACGCTCTCACTGCTTCCACCGCGCTCGCGACGCTCGATGACCCCGGGGTGAAGGCCCGTCTTGCGGACCTGGATGAGGAGTCACGCGCTGGTCTGATCAGGGCGACCGCCACCCATGTCGAGCAGCACCTGGCGATGGCGCTGCGCGCCGCGTGCGCTCCTGGTGGCGTCTCCTCCGTCGCGGTGGGACTCGTCGTCGGTGAGCTGTGGGCATCCGGACGCGTTGCACCGGACACCGCCGTCGCCGCCGCCCGCGTGAGAATCGAGAGGTACGTGGGGACGGCGCCGGGCGCATCGGCTGCGCAGCGCTACGGCGCCTCCGCGAAGCTCATCGCCCAGCGATGGCTCGCCGACGGCAACGAGCACGCTCGTTCCGTCCTCGACCAGGCTGAAGCGCTCTGCGGAGACCTCGGCTGGGCCGAGGGCGCGGCGGCATCCGATTTCCTCCACGCCGGCCTTCGCGCCCGCGTCTCGGTCTTCGCGGAAGCGGTCGAAGCCGCTGCAGCCGTCCCGAGTGCCCGTGCATCTCTCGCCGTCGACGATGCGCTCTCGCGGATCGAATCGCATGGCGCGCGCTCCTCCTTCGAGCGGTCCCGTTCCACCGCCCTCATGGCGGCGCGCCTCGTCCGGTGGCTGAGCGGCTCTCGCGCCTCCTCCGTAGGCCTGAGTTCCGCGATTCTCGCCTACGCGGCGGACGGCTCCTGGGCGGAGCGGGCCCTCGGAGACCTCTGGGACGGTGACACCGATCGAAGCCTCGCCGGCGCGTACCGCGCGCTCGCCTACGCGGTGCAGACCCAGCGTCGTCTCGCGGACGCCACCGCTGCACGGGCACTCACCGGCGATCTGTCGACGGATGACTCCGTGCTCCCCGTGGAGAGCATGCTTTCACGCCTCGTCGTACCGCTCAGCACGCACGGCCCGGTCCTCCTCATCGTTCTGGACGGCATGAGCGTGCCCTCGGCGGTGGAACTGGCGACCGACCTCCCCTCTCGGGGCTGGACGGAGGTCGTCCGGAAGACGTCTCTGCGACGCGGTGCCGCCCTCGCAGCTCTGCCGACCGTGACGGAGTACTCACGCACCTCGCTCTTCTCCGGAGCATTGCGCAAGGGAACGCAGCAGCTCGAGAAGGCGCAGTTCGCCACCGCGGTCGATGGAGTGGTGTTCCACAAAGACGATCTGCGTTCAGAGCCCGGACACGCGCTACCGCCGGCCGTCAGCGACGCGATCGCCGACTCCGGTCGAAAGATCGTCGGCATCGTGCTGAACACGATCGATGATGCATTGGCGAGCGCCGATGTCGATTCACTCCGCTGGAGTCTGCGCTCGATAGCGCACCTCGAAGCGGTTCTCGACGCCGCGCTCGAAGCCCGACGAACCGTCATCCTCACGTCCGATCACGGGCACATCGTCGAGCGCGGCAGTGAGCTCCGGAGTGTCCCGCAGTCGCCGGCGCGGTGGCGCGAGGTCACCACGGGGACCGCACTGGCCGACGAAGTCCTCGTCAGCGGCCCGCGCGTCCTCGCCCCCGGCGGCAGCGCGGTGCTCGCCGTTTCCGACGGCCTCCGCTACGCCTCGAAGAAGGCGGGCTACCACGGAGGCGCAGCCCTCGCCGAGCTGACCATTCCGATCCTCGTCGCCAAGCCCCGCGGTGCTGGTGACCCGGCCGGTTGGGTGGAGGCTCCCCCTCAGGAGCCGTTGTGGTGGAACGAAACCCTCAGGGCGCCGACGGCTCCGCCCCCTGCATCGCCCAAGCGCAGGGCGACGAAGACGAAGGAGCCTGCGGCGACCGTCGGCTCGACGCTGTTCGAGATCGAGCCGACCGCGGAGGAGGCTCCCATATCTCGGCGGAGCACCGCCGAGCAGCTTGTCGCGAGCGACATCTATCGAGCACGCCGCAAGATGGCCGGTCGTCACCCGATCGAGGACAGCGTCGCAAGCGCGATCGTCGCGGCTCTTCAGGCAGGCGGCGGTCGCGCGCATCGCGACACCCTGGCCGTCCGGGCTGCCGTTCCGGGTGCGAAGATGCCCGGTCTCCTCGCGGCGTTCCGCCGGGTCCTCAACCGGGACGGCTACCTGGTCATCGACACGGATTCAGACGGGGTCACTGTGGTTCTCGACCTCGCGCTTCTCAAGGAGCAGTTCGAGTTGGGTACTGGATCATGACGGCCGTCAGCCCGCGTCGGCGCCGCGAGATCATCGATGCCCTGCGCCGCGGCACGGTCCCTCAGCGCGGACTGGATGTCATGGCCGTCGGTCTCGACCGCTTCGAGGCCTCGGTGATCGACGAGCTGGACAGCGTCTCGGACGGCGGTGCGGTCTTCAAGGCCGTTCGCGGCGAATACGGAGCGGGCAAGACCTTCTTCGCGCGGTGGCTGACGGAGACCGCGAAGCAGCGAGGATTCGCGACTGCGGAAGTGCAGATCTCGGAGACGGAGACACCGTTGCACCGTCTCGAGACGATCTACCGCAGAGTGACCGAGAACCTCTCGACCGAGGCGACCCCGCCGAGTGCCTTCCGCGAGGTCGTGGACGGATGGCTTCGGGTCCTCGAGGAGGATGCGATCGCCTCGGGTGCCTCTTCCGTCGACCGCAGCGAGGTCACGCGGCTCACCGAGTCGTTGCTGGAACGGCGTCTGGCCGCGGTGTCCAGCACGGCTCCCGCTTTCGCTGCCGCCCTTCGGGGATACCACGTCGCGACCGTCGCGGGAGATATCGAGACCGCTGACGGGCTCGCCGCATGGCTCGCCGGGCAGCCTCACGTCGCGGCGTCCGTCCGACGCGTCGCGGGTGTGCGCGGTGACCTCGACCATTTCGGCGCGTTCGGATTCCTCCAAGGTCTCCTCGCCGTTCTCCGCGACTCGGATTACCGCGGCCTCGTGCTGGTTCTGGATGAGGTCGAGACCCTGCAGAGAGTGCGCAGCGACGTGCGCGAGAAATCCCTCAACGCGCTCCGGCAGCTTCTCGACGAGATCGACGCGGGACGCTTCCCTGGCCTCTACGTGCTCATTACCGGTACGCCTGCGTTCTTCGACGGGACACAGGGGGTGCAACGTCTCCCTCCACTCGCTGCTCGGCTCGGAGTCGACTTCAGCGGGGATCCTCGATGGGACAACCCCCGGGCGCCGCAGGTGCGGCTCCTCGGGTTCCAGCGCGACAGTCTCCTGGAGCTGGGCACGCGCGTTCGTGGCATCTACATCTCGGGCAGTGCCGAGGCCGATCGGATCGCGGCACTCGTCACCGATGACTACCTCGAGGCGCTCGCGCAGACTGTGGCCGGTCGGCTCGGGGGCAAGGTCGGGATAGCCCCACGGCTCTATCTCCGGAAGCTCGTCGACATTCTCGACAAGGTCGAGCAGTTCCCCGATTACGTGCCGACGGAGGCTTCGTCCGTCACCGTGTCTTCAGCGGAGCTGAATGAGGACGAGCGCGCAGCGGCCGGCGGACTCGACGCAATCCAGCTCGATGTCTGACGGCGCCGAACTGGCGGGCGCGCTCGAGTATCACGTCGCGAACACGCTCGGCTGGCATGACCTGCGGCCGCTGCAGCGGGCGGCGATCGAGCCCGTGCGCTCCGGCGCCGACTGCCTTCTCATCGCCCCGACCGCCGGAGGGAAGACAGAGGCGGCGGTGTTCCCCCTCCTGTCCCGGATGGTGGACGAAGGATGGAGAGGATTCAGCGTCGTTTACGTCGCTCCTCTGAAGGCTCTGTTGAATAACCTCCTCCCTCGGCTCGAGCAGTACACCGCGTGGCTCGGCCGACGGGTCGCGCTCTGGCACGGAGACATCGGAGACGGCCCTCGTCGGGAGATCCTCAGCGAACCACCGGACATCCTTCTCACGACCCCGGAGTCGCTCGAAGCGCTGCTCGTCTCTCGACGAGTGGACCACCGGCTGCTGTTCCGCGGACTCCGAGTCGTCGTCGCCGATGAGATCCACTCGTTCGCGGCCGGTGACCGCGGATGGCACCTGCTCGCGGTCCTGGAGCGGATCCAGCGCATCGCGGAGCACCGTATTCAACGCATCGGACTGTCCGCGACGCTCGGGAATCCGAGCGACGTCCTCGCCTGGTTCCAGGGATCGAATCTGAATGCGGGCATCGAGAGCCGGGTAGTGACTGCCGGAGATCCACCGGTGCCTCCGGATGTCACGCTCGATTACGTCGGCTCGACCGAGAACGCCGCAGTCGTCATCGCCGCACTCCACCCCGGTGAGAAGCGGCTCGCCTTCTGCGAGTCCAGGAAACAGGCGGAGGAGCTCGCCTACGAACTGCGAGATCGCGGCGTCACCACGTTCATCTCGCACTCCTCCCTCTCCCTGGACGAACGCCGACGAAGCGAACAGGCGTTCGCCGAGAGCCGTGACTGCGTCATCGTCTCAACGTCGACCCTCGAGCTCGGGATCGACATCGGTGACCTCGACCGCATGATCCAGCTCGACTCACCGCGATCGGTCGGGTCGTTCCTACAGCGACTCGGCCGGACCGGACGGCGGGCCGGCGCAGCGAGGAACGCGCTGTTCCTCACCACCGAGCACGAGACCTTCCTGCGTGCAGCCGGATTGCTCCACCTGTGGGGGACGGGCTTCGTGGAGCCGATCACTCCGCCGCCCTCCCCTCGGCACCTCGCGGCGCAGCAGTTTCTGGCCCTCGCTCTTCAAGAAGGCCGATTCGCTCGGGACTCCTGGCATGAGTGGTGGCCGGGAAGCCTGGTGATGGCCAACGGCCAGGAGGTGCTCGACTACCTCGTCGAGGAAGGCTTCCTCGCCAGCGACGGTGGCTGGGTCTTCATTGGACCGACCGCCGAGAAGAAGTTCGGAGGCAAGAACTTCCTCGAGCTCCTGAGCACCTTCGTGGCAGATCTCGAACTGACGGTCGTCCACGGGCGGAAGGAGATCGGTGGAGTGGCGCCGATCTCTCTGAGTGCCACGATCATCCGCGGCGAGAAGCCGTTGCTGCTGGCCGGGAACGCGTGGAGGGTGGTCTCCGTCGACTGGGGTCGACACCGCATCGAGGTCGAGCCGGAGATCAGCCGCGGCAATGTGCGATGGTCGTCAGGCGCGCTGCCCGAGTCGTTCGACATGGTCCGCGCCCGCAGAGAGGTTCTTCTCGGCGCCGAGCCACCCGTCCAACTGTCGGAGCGTGCCCAGAAGGCGTTAGCCACGGGTCGAGAGGGCTGGTCGAGCCGGCTGGACGTTGCGGGACTCGTGCTGACTCGCGGCTCCGCTCACGTCGAGCTCTGGAGCCTGGCCGGCCTCAAGGCGCACGAGACGCTTGCTGCAGCATTGCCACCAGCATTTGAGGCGCGATCAACAAACGAGTCGATGCGTTTCGCTTCTGCATTCGACGTCTCGGTTCTCCGAGAGGCCATCCTGGATACTGCGCTGCCTTTTATCTCGCCGGACGCCGTCTCCGGATTGAAGTTCTCGGCGGCGCTGCCACCGGACTTCGCGCGCGCGACCCTGGCTGAGCGGTTCGTCGACCGAGTCCATGCAGCGACGGTAGCTCGTGAACCCATCGTGTCGAGGGCTGCGACCGAGGGTTAGGTCTTCACCCAGGTCGCTCGTTCTGGCGAATTAGAGTCGTCGTCCGCTGCCGCGGTCTAGACCTCACCGAGGGCGGACCCCTTAGCGGGCATTAGAACTCGAACACCGTGTCCGGATCATCCCACGCGGCCCGAAGCTCCGCGAGGTTCCCGAGGTCGGCGAGAGGGGAGGTACGGGCCACCTCGACGATGCCCCCCACAACGACGCGGAGCGCCTCCACGTCCCCTGACTGCAGGGCGACGTCGAGGCCCGCGAAAAGCCTCTGATGCGTCTCACGTCGCTCCGCGAAGATCTGATCGAAGTATTTCTTCAGTACCCGCTCCGAGGCCTCGATGCGCGCCACTTCAGTCTCGCGATAGGTTCGCAGCTTCTCGCGCTTCGTGCTCTCCGCCTCGTGGATTTGAACGGCTTCACGGCTGGCGTCGATAAGTTGAGTCAGCGCACCGAGTGCGTCAGCGGCAGTGAACTTGCCGGCAGCGGCGGAGACTGCTCTGCTCGTCCTCGACGGCACGGGAGTCGTCTTCTTCGCCTCATCGGTCATTGCGAATCACCTCGTCCTCCTCGCGATACTTAAGCACCAGTTCACTTGTCCTTTCGTCAAGATCGACGTCTTCGTCGACGATCGGCGCCGTAGCGACGTCCCGAACCGCCTTCACAAGCACGACCGCCTTCTGGAATCTCTCCGCATGACGCTCGACCTCGAACGGTTCGGATTCGAGCAGATCGATCGCGGCCGCAGACTCTGAAATGAGCCTAGCCAGAATCGAGTCGACCTCGCCCACTCTCTCCTGGACCGCGAGTAGAAGCCCATTGCGGGCGTCCAGCTGAGCGATTCCAATCTCGATCTGGGTCTGATACGCAGCCGCGGCACTTTTCTCTCTGGTTCCACGGTTCTTGACCGTCAAGCCCGCGATCAGCGCCGTCGGTCCGATCACTGCGACGTTGAGCATCGTCGCACCTAGGGCCATCCCGCCGCCCCCGGCCGCTAGCGAACCCCCTCCCAGCCAGGCCAGCGTCGCGCTTGTCGCAGCCGCTCCACCCAGTCCGGAGATCGCCGTTCCCGTGCCTGCCGCCGCGAAAGAAGCAACGCCGGTGCGCATCACGATCGGAGCAGCAACCCCGGCGATGGTCGAACCGACGACTCCCCGCACCCATCCCGCGACGTCCGCGTCGAGCTTGGCGAGCCCCAAAACCTGCTGATCTGCTCCGTCTATCCCATCGAGAATCAGATGCTCGCTCGCGCGTACCTGCTTGTTGTGCCGAACAAGAAAAGCCTTCATCCGGAGAATGACCTCCCGGTGCGCGCGTTCCTGGGTAATTCCCAGAGCCCGAAGGCACTGATTCGTCTCCTCTACTGCTGCGACGTGAATTTCGTGTCGCGCCTCGTAAGCGGCTTGGTGCGCTTTTCTGTCGGCTCTCGCCTTCTTGATCTGAGCTCCACCCCAGATGCCCGCCGCGCCGCCTCCCGCGCCGGAGACGGTAGTCGCAACGACGATTGCGAGTGGGATCAGAGGTAGAACCACAGTGATGTCTCCAAGCGTTGGACCGCTGCTTCGCAGCGATCGGTCACCCGTGGCGAATGCGGTTCAAGCCTAGGTCCTAGCGCACCAGGTCGAGCTCCGGAACTCAACGAACCGGGCTACCCGTACTTCGTGACCAGCTCGAGCGGGAACGACCACCGGACCGGCATGTCGACGGCGAGTTACCCGCGGCTCCCCGACGACGGCCTGAACCCGTGCGACGCGCTCGTCTGGCGCACTAGCTGACGATTCGCGTCCCTCGGGCTTCTGACTCCAGGGAGGCGCGACGCACGTGCAGGTCCATAGCCCTTCGGACCGCCCCGTCCTCGTCGGGAGATCGCCCGTACCCTGAGTGCACCGCCCACCCCAAGAACAGGACCAACCGCTCATGGACGTGCAAGAGACCCGACTCCAGCAGGTCCTCGAGGGTGCTAAGCAGTACCGCGTGCCGCTGTACCAGCGCCCGTACTCCTGGACCGCGAAGCAGCTGGATCGGCTCTGGTCCGACGTCGTCGACCTCGCCGCGCAGCGCGTCGACTCTCCGGGCGCCACTCACTTCACCGGCTCCCTCGTTCTCTCGCTGGGCGAGATCGGGCCGGCCGGGTCGCAGTTCCTCGTGGTCGACGGGCAGCAGCGACTCACCACGCTCAGCCTGTTCATCTGCGCCCTGCGCGACCACTACGCGGAGACGCAGCCGGAGTACCCCGAGAAGGTGCAGCGGCTCGAGGAGACGTACCTGTTCGACCGGTTCAAGCGCGGCGATGATCGGTTGAAGGTCCTGCCCACGCAAGCCGACAGGCAGGCGTTCCGGGCGATCGTCGACAGGAACATCGATCAGTCCGTGGCGTCCGGCGTGCTCGACGCCTACCGGTTCTTCCGCACGAAGCTGCACGGCGCCGATGATCCCGACGACGCCTACGACATGGACCGCATCGAGTCGGCCGTTCTGAACGGCCTGGTCTTCGTCTCCATCACGGCGCACGCCCACGACAACGTGTACCGGATCTTCGAGTCACTCAACAACACCGGCCTCAAGCTCACCCAGGGCGATCTGCTGCGCAACTACATCTTCATGCGGCTCGGATCGCGCAGCGAGGAGATCTACGACAGCTGGTGGCTGCCCCTGCAGAAGGCCCTCTCACCAGCCGATCTCGAAGCGCTCTTCTGGATCGACCTGATCTGGTCCACACCGGATGCGAAGCAGGGAGACATCTACTCGCTGCAGGTCGATCGGATGCGATCGCTCACTGAGGATCAGATCGTCGCCGAGGTCCGCCGGTACAGCGGACTCGCCCAGTTTCTGGCGGTGATCCGGAACCCCGAGAACGAGCCGGACCCGGACGTCCGTGCCGCGCTGCAGCGCAATGTGCAGTTGGGGCTCTCGGCGACCGACGCGCTCGTCCTCTACCTGCTCCGGCTACGCGACGCGGGCTCGGTCAGCTCCTCCGAGGTCGCCGAGTCGTTGCGACTGCTCGAGTCATTCATGGTGCGACGAGTCATCATCGGTGCGAGCAGTGCGGCTCTGTCGCGGATCCTCTACCGCGCACCTCTCGAGGTCGGGGAATCGGATGTCCTGGCGACTCTCCACCGCTACTTCTCCGTCGGGCGGAAGTTCTTCGCGACCGACGCGCAGATCCGCGAAGCCGTCCTCTCGAAGCCCTTCTACTACCAGGGTCGACCCGCGCAACGGAAGATGATCCTCGCCTGGCTCGAGGACGCGACTCCCATCGAGTGGCGGAACAGAGACGTCTCCGCGAAAGAGCACACGGATCCCAGCGCGGCCACCATCGAGCACGTCATGCCGCAGACGCTCAGTCAGACCTGGCGCGAAGCGCTTGCCGGTGACCTCGAAACTTTCGACACCGTCGACGAGATGCACGAGTCCTATGTGCACACGCTCGCGAACCTGACTCTGACCTCGTACAACTCCGAGCTCAGCAACCGCCCCTTCTCGGAGAAGCGGCAGCTCCTCGATGCGTCGAGCTTCCGCCTCAATCGCGAGATCGCCGGTCAGACAGCCTGGACTCGCCGTCAGATCGTCGAGCGCGGCTCCGCGATCGCCGACAGGATCATCTCGACGTGGGCCGCCCCCCTCGCTGACACGGATTCAAGGGAGTCCCGCATCTCCTGGAAGCTCGTCCTCGACCTCGTCGCTGCGATCCCTGCGGGGCGGTGGGCCAGTTACGGCGACATCGCGATGGTCGCTGGAACCCATCCCGTCCCACTCGGGCAGTTCCTCATCCACGCTCCGGCGCCGAACGCGTATCGCGTCCTCAAGCAGTCGGGTCAGATCTCGCCGGGCTTCGTCTGGGGCGCCGACAGCCCGCATGCTGACGTCGCCCCTGAGGAGCTGCTGGCGTCGGAAGGCGTGGCCTTCGATTCCGCCGGCCGCGCAGATCTCCGACACAAGCTGACGGTTCCGGAGCTCGCCGAGCTCGTAGGGCTCTCGATCCACTCCGACATCGACTTCGTCCCGGACGAGGGGAACAGCGAGCGGGCAGAGTTCCTCGCCGGTCTCGCCGATCGGCAGGCCCCGTCGACCGTCCACGGTGTCGTCGAGCTCCTCGACGAGTGGGAACGTCTCGGAGGCATCCTGGACTTCGGCGCCGCGGAAGAGAAGTCATGCTTCCTCGTCGCACGCGGCTCCGCTCCGGCTTCGAAGAGCATCTGGCCGCTGACGCTCTACCCGAGCGGCAGTGTCGAGGTCGTCTTCCAGCACATGCGGAGCCGCGCGCCCTTCGACTCGCTCCCTCTGAGACAAGCGCTGCTCAGTCGCCTCAATACCGTCAGCGGCGTCGACCTGCCCGCCGACCGGTTGGAGAAGCGACCTTCCTTCGACCTCGAAGTCCTCGCCGACCGGTCTGCTCGACGGCAACTCGTCGAGGTGCTCGAGTGGTTCGTGGGTGAGCTGACAGCGCACGACAACTCGCTTGTCAGCAGGAGCGGATGATCTGGGAGCAGATTACCGCGCGGGCTCGAAGAGCGGATCCGTTCTGGTGTCTCAGAACTCGTCTCCACTGATCCCACTGGCCGCATCCAGGAGTTCGCGCCGCCGCTTCCATACCGCCCCGCCGTGCTGACCTCAGGCTCCGACGCGAAAGGAGAAGCGATCGTGAGCGCTTCGGCCCGCGCGGCTTGACCTCGAACCCACGGCCCAGTGGCGGCCGGCCGGCTCCGGCCCCCGAAAATCACCAGCGGACAAGAGGCCTCGGGCATGGAGGACGAGAATCACCACATTCCACCGCTCACTCAGCGAGCGACTTCCACAGCGAGGCGTTGGTCTCCGTCATCGCCCAGCCGTCGCCGGGCCAGAAGATCGGCCAGCGGGTGTCGCCGCCCATGCGGTTCTTCATCCACACCGTTGCCCGGCCGAACGCGCGCTGCATGGTCAGCGGCTCGACGCCGGTCACCTTCGCCACGTCCTCGAGGGCGACCGCCGACGGCGACGCCGCGGCGAGGATGTCGAGGACCTGGCAGAAGAGCTTGATGGACTTCGCTTCGCCGGACCGGAGGACCTCGAACTCCTCGAGGGTCCACTCCCGCGAGTCTTCGATCATCTCGGCATCGTTGTTCAAGACTCTTGCAGCCCCCAGGCTGCTCACGCTCGCTGCGCTGGAGTTCTGCGCTGCGATGAAACGCATCACAGGAATGACGAGGTCTTCGGGCACGGGCACATTCACGTAGGCGGTCATTATTCTTTCCTTTTCTCTGAGATGAAGTCGAACAAGAAGACAATAACACGTCTTGCATGAGTCTTGCAAGACCGGCCGGTGCTGGGCGTGCGCGCCAGCGCCCCCGTGCGCACGAGGCGAGCAAGAAGATCACCGCCGCCGCGGCTTCTCGAACGGGAGCCTCGAGCCGATGCCGTCGCCGAGAGGTCCGGCTCCTCCCGCCTGTGCACGTCGCCACGCTGACGAGCAGGGCGCATCGATCGCCTCTGCGCAGAGGCTCACGATCTCCTACGGGAGTCCCCTCCGCCCCGTTCGATACCGTCTCCCCCATGCCCGACCCCACTCCCGACACCCCCGAGGTCGCTGCCGAGCACCTCCGCGCGGAGCTGCAGCTGCGGCGCTTCGGGCGGCTCCGCCTCACCATCGACATGGCGCTGGGCAGCGGGTTCCTCGCGCCCTACGACCTCGTCGTCGTCCGCCTCGACACGGGCGCCGAGATCATCCGCGTGAAGGCCGATCTCACCGATCCCCACTACCTCCTCGGTCAGGTCGAGCTCGACCTCGAGACGAAGACGGTCGCCGAGTTCCTCGAGGAGTGGCGTCCCGCCTGACCGGGTCGGCACAGCCGCGATCCCGGTGACAGGGACAGCACGGCGCCGAGGCGACTGGAGCAGGACAGCGGGGATCCGCGCCCCCTCGCCTCACCGATCCGCAGGAACCCTGTCGCGCTCTCCCTCAGCGACCACCACCGGCACCCACGCTCCGCGCGCCGGCCGCCCCGCCCACCACACGTACACTCCGGCGGCGACCACGGCGCCTCCGGCCGCGACCGCCCACCACGGGAACCCCGCGACGTCGGGCGACTCCCCCGCCGCGTCCACGTCCGACTGCGGCGTCGGGATCACCCGTTCGCCGGTGACGAGGATGCGGTGGGTGTTGATCCCGAGCGGGGTGCAGGTGACGAGGGTCAGGAGGTCCTGGCCGGGCTGTACGAGGAGGCTCTGCGTGTCCTCCGGCTCGACGACGAGCGTCTCGCGCACGCGGTAGGTGACCACCTCGCCGTAGACCTCGATGGTGAAGGTGTCGCCCACGTCGACGCGGTCGAGGTGGGTGAAGAGCTCGGCCGAGGCGAGGCCGCGGTGGCCGGTGAGCACCGAGTGGGTGGAGGGGCCGCCGACCGGCAGGGCGGTGCCCTCCAGGTGGCCGACGCCGCGCTCGAGGACGGCGTCGCTCGTGCCGTGGAAGATCGGCAGGTCCACGTCGATGGCGGGGATCCGGATCCGGGCCATCAGCCCCTCGGCGTCGCCGCGCAGGAGGGAGGAGTAGCGCTCGCGGTCGGCGACCTGCTCGTCGTCGGCGAGGGGGAGGCGCTCGTTCGCGGCGACGGCGGCGCCGCCTCCGCTCAGGCTCTGGTTGTAGGCGCGGGCCTCGACGAGATTCTGCCGGAGGGTCTCGGCGCCGAGGTCGGTGATGTCCTGCGTGAGGGAGTCGATCTCGCGCGCCTGCTCGACGGCGCTCAACCAGCTGGCGGCGACGGGGTACAGCAGCAGCGCCACTCCCGAGAGGCTGATGAGCGCGATGACCAGCGGGGCGATCGGGAGCCGCCAGCGCGGCCGGCGGTGGAGCTGCCTCCGCGGAGGAAAAGGGCTGGAGACAGAGGAATGCGGGGCACCCGACGGGTGCCCCGCATTCGACTTCGTCATGGTGTGACGTTACTCCGCGGTCTGAGCAGCCAGCGCGGTGCGACGGCGCGAGGCGATCAGGCCCGAACCGATCGCGAGGGCGAGGAGCGCGCCTCCACCGAGGGTGAACCACTGCGCGCCGCCACCGGTGAGGGGCAGGGCGAACGCCGGCACCTGGGTGTGGAGGAACTCGACGTAGTTCTGGATCGGCGCGGTGGCCGAGCTCGGTCCGGCGACGACCTGCGTCAGCACCTGGGCCGGGGTGGGCAGACGGAATCCGGCGGGCGGGGTCAGCTCGCGGACGTAGTAGTTGCCCGGCGTGATGATCGGGATCTCGACGATGCCGTTCGCTCCGGTCGTCCAGTTCTGGTTGCCGTTGATGAACACCGGGTTCTGGCCGAGGTTGGCGTCGTTCTCGGTGAGGAACACCTGGTAGATCGCACCCGCGAGCGGCACGCGGTTGGCGCCGTTGTTCTGGTAGGCGTACACGGTCAGCTGACCGATCGGGGTGCTGCCGGTGACCGTCTCCGTGGCCCCGTTCACGACGCTCGTCGCCGAGTTGGTGATGATGCCGTTGGCCGGGATGGCGGTGGCGCGGGTGAGCACCGTGAGGGTGACGACGCCGCCCTGAAGACCCTGGAGCTTGGTGAGGCCGGACTGCAAGAAGTTCAGCGTGACGTTCCGGGTCGCGGCGTCGTAGCCGAGCGTGTAGTCGGTGTTCGCGATGAACGCCGGTGCGGGCGCGGTGCCCGCGGCGCTGGTCACCGTGATGCCGGTGGGCGCGACGCCGGCCGGTCCGGTCGGCAGGTAGGTCAGCTCGGCGGGGAGCGTGTCGGTGAGGGTGAACGCGTCGAGCGTGTCACCGGCGGCGAGCACCGGCACGTCCGAGGCGATGGCCCAGCGGATGAGGTCGGGGTTGCGCGCCTCGACCGAGTTCGCCGCCGCGGGGACGCGCGTCTTGGTGAGCTCCGTGACCGCGTTCTTGGGGTAGACGTGGACGTCGTAGATCCACTGGTTCGCCGGCGCACCGGTCGGGCCCGTCGGGAACGGCAGGGTGACGAGGAACGGCGTCGCGCCGTTGGTCGCTCCGGCGGGGAGCTGGGTCTCGGTCACGAGGTAGAGGCCGAGCGGCATGCTCGCGCCGTTGTTGAACACGGCCTCGCCGTCCGTGCCGCTGGTGGCGGTGAAGGTGTCGGCGGCGGTGACGCGGGTCGCGGCGGAGCCCGGGGTCAGGTTCGCGACCTGGTTCCAGCCGTCGGGCGTGGTGAGGTCGACGCCCTGGACGCGCGCAGCGGTGAACACGGCTCCGGGCAGCGCGTCCCCGGGGACCGTGATCTCCTGGCCGGTGCCGATCGCCTGGCCGTTGTTGGAGCCCAGCGCGAGCTTGTGCACGGTGAGGGTGCGGCTGATGGTCGGGTCGATGTTGCCGGGCAGCGTGACCGCTGACGCCGGCGCGACGGCGGTGAAGACCGCCGCAGCGCTCAGCGCGAGGACGCCGGCTGCGGCGGCGAGCCGCCTGGTGAGTGAGCGGGACATGTGATCTCTCCTACTGAGGTCGTGAGTGCTGGTGTCGTGGAGTCGAAGGTGTGCGGGAAGGGGTCTGCGGGAGAGCGCCGGGGCTCTCGGTCGGGGAGTCACCGGGAGGGGCCTCGCAGCCTCCGGCGCCGCTCCCAGAGGAGGAGGCCGAGTGCGAGAGTGAGCACCGACCCCCCGCCCAGGAGGAACGCGTCGGTGCTGGCGCCACCGGTCAGCGGCAGGCGTGTGGGGTCCACGGGGGCGTTGACGAAGCGGTAGACCGCCGTCTGACCGGCCGTGGGGGCCGTGATCGTCCGCGAGGCGACCGGGGACCACGTCGTCCCGGTCAGGCGCTCGAGACGCAGTTCCTGGTACGCGAGGCGGCGGGTCGGATCCGTCGCCGCCTCGGACAGCGTGTAGCCGTGGCCCGGTCGCACCTCGAAGGTGCTCGCCGGGTTGCCCGCGGCGGCGTACTCCGCGCCGACCCGGGTCTCCGTCGGGAGCGTCGCTCCGGCCAGTGCGGCGGGCGTCGCGGTGACGCGCCAGTCGGCCGCCTGGAAGCCGGTCTGGGGGCGCAGGACCTGCTTGACCAGGGTGATCGTCGCGCTGGCGTTGTCCACGGTGCAGGTGACGGCGGCGCCGTTCGTCGGGGTCACGTCTCCGGCAGCGCTCACGGTGAGGGCGGCGCCGGTGTCGGTGCGGCACTGCCAGGGTGCGGTCTGCACGTAGGTCGCGGAACCGCCGGTCTCGGCGAGCCGGTAGGCCACACCCGGGGTGACGGGGATCGCCGACACGCCCGCGGAGCCCGCGCGGCCGGTCGGGCCGGGCAGGGCGCCGGTCGGGCCGGTGGCGCTGAGCGTGAAGTCGCTGGGCAGCGCGCTGCCGGAGCTCACCGTCTTCACGAGCGTGAGGGAGGCCGTGGGCCGGTTCACGATCGAGCACTCGACGACCGCCGCGGAGGCGATGCCGGTGAGGCTCGCGCTGATGACGGTCCCGGACTGCGAGAACGTGGTCGCCCGGGCGGTGCCGTTGACCGTGCAGGCGCCGCTGACGAACGCGAAGCCCGTCTGCTGCACCTCCGAGACGGTGAGCGTCGCCCGCGACGCCTCCGTGCCGAACAGGACGGTCCAGGCGGCCTGACCCGCCGCGTCCGTCTGCTGGCGGGGCGACTGCTCCGGCAGCAGGGCGACGGTGCCGGCGGTGGCCGTCGCGGTCGTGCCCACGGTCCAGTCCACGCCGGGGCGGGTCGTGCCGGAGGCGTCCCGGATCGTCTTGGTGATGCGCACCGTCGAGGCGGGGCGCGGGGAGTTGAAGAAGGTGCAGGTGACGTTGACGCCGAGCCGGTTCGGGAGGGTGACTGTCCCGGTCGGGTTCGAGCCCGTGCTCACCCGCACGCCGTCCGCGTAGCACTCGTAGATGCTCGTGTAGGCGGTGATCGGGGAGGCGGAGCCCGCGGCCATCGCCTCCGAGACCGTCACCGTGCTGTTGATCGGAGTGGGGAAGGGGCCGATCTGCGCGGTCTGGCGGCCGGTGGTGGCGCCGGTGGTGGTGGCCGTGGCGAACGGCGACGCCGGAGAGCCGGCGGCGGCGGTGAGCTGGAACTGGTCCGCCGCGGCCAGGCGGCCCACCACGCTCTTCTGCACGGTGATCGTGGCTGGCGAGGAGCAGCCGGAGAGGTCGACGGCGTTGACGCTCACGCGCGGCGTGCCGCTGACGCGGGTCCAGGTGGTGGCGTCGAACTCGTACGCGCTGCCGGGGATGGCCGGGACACCGTTCGCGGCGGCGACGTCGCCGTTGGCGAGGTAGACGGTTCCACGCGGCGAGAAGGCGATGCCGTTGATGTTGGCGAAGGCGGCGTCGGTCCCCGTCACGGCCTTCGCGATCGAGGTGTTCACCGGGAGGGTGCCGCCGGTCGCCGCGGCCAGGGCGTCGGCCGGCACGGTGAAGATCGCGGCGCTGCTGGCGTTGTTGACCGAGCCCGCGCCGACGACGTAGAGGTTGCCGCGAGCGTCGAACGCCATGTCGCCGTTGCCGTTGGGGGTTCCGGAGGTGGGGAAGGAGCCGACGAGGGCGAACCGGGTGGCGACGGGGTTGGCCTCGGTGAAGCTCCAGATGTAGAACTGGCCGCTCGCGAAGCTGCCGAACAGGTACCGGCCCGTCCGGAGGTCGACCGCGCCGGCGACGATGCTGCCGGTCACCTGCGCTCCGCCGGCCACGGTCGTGTACGCGCTGTTCGCGATCCTCTGGAAGCCCGCCTCCGGCGTCCACCTGAGGACGGCGTCGACGTCCGTCGCGTCGGACGAGCGGTCCAGCGCGTACGCGAAGGCGCCGTTCGCGCCGACGCCGAGCGCGTTGGCCTCGGCGGTCCCCGACCAGCTGCCGATCGAGGTCAGGGATCCCGTGACGATGTCGGCCTGCTGCAGGGCGCCGGCCGCTGTGAGGGAGTAGAAGCGGCCGGTGTCGCAGAACAGGCGCGGCGTCTGCACGGTGTTCGTGAAGGTGCAGAGCACCTCCGCTCCCGCCTCGCTGGGGATCGTGATCGATCCGGCGGCGGAGGCTCCGGAGGCGATGACCGTGCCGCCGCGCGAGCACTCGTAGCTGTTGGAGTACCCCAGGCCCGCGCCCGCGGTCTGCGCCTCGGCGATCGTGTACGTCGCTCCGGACTGCACGGTGAGGCGGCTGATCTGCGCGGCCTGGATCCCGGTGGCGGTGCCCGTGGTGGTCGCCGACGCGAGGACGGTCGTGCCGCTGCGCACCGAGAGCGTGAACTGGTCGCCCGTGGCGCTGCGCACCGGCAGGTTCTTCCGGACGGTGAGGGTCGTCGCGGCCTGGATCGTCACGGACGTCGGGGCGGAGGCGATGAGGCCGGTGGGAGTCGTGGTCCCGGTGCTGTACGTCCCGGCGGCGGCGGCCACCACGTCCACCGAGATCGTGCAGGAGGTCGCGCCCGCGGCGAGGTCGCCGCCGACCGTCGAGACGGTGGAGGATCCGGCGGCCGCGGTCACGGCGAACGCCGTTCCGGTGACGTCGGTGCAGGACCCTCCGACGGCAGGCGTCGGGGCCACGACGAGGCCGGCCGGGAGAGCGGTCGAGAAGCGCCAGTCCGCCTTCGCGAGGAGGTCGCTGGTGTTGGTGACCGTGTAGGTCAGCGTGGTCGGCACCGTCGCGGTCGGCACGGCCTGCGTGAAGGCCGCGTCGAGAGCGGGGGTGACGTCGAGCACGCGGAGGTCGTCGACGGCGAAGGCGCTTCCCGTGCCGGTGACCGTGTTCACGAGCTGCACCTGGGCTGCGGCGATCTGCGCCGGAGTGAGGAGCGCGGTGCTCGTGCCGGTGTAGGCGGCGGCGCGGGCGGAGGCGGGGAGCGCGGGATCGACGAGCGAGCCGAGCCCGCCGACCAGCGGGAGGGTCGGGGACGTGTAGAAAACGCCGCCGGTCGCGGCGCAGGGCACGACCGGTGCGGCGAATCCGGTGAGGACGGTGGACCCGCCGGACACCAGGTTGAGGGAGAGGGACGCGTTGTTCGTCCCGCACTGCCCGCCGGCGGCGTTCATGCCGACGGCGTAGTAGCGGGCGGCGGGCGCGGAGACGCCGATCCCCGCGGCGCTCTGGGCGACGGTCGTGCCGCCGGTGATGGTGGCGTACGGGTACTCGACCAGGGCGTGGTTCGCCTGCGTGCCGGTGTTCGAGCCGTTGGCCGGTGCGGTGCTGGAGGTGGACCCCTGCACTCCGGCCGCCACCTGGCCGAGGACGTCCGCCATGCGGCGGGTCTCGCGTGCGGCCGACGATCCCGTGCCGACGGTGAGGAGGGGCCGGGTCGGGCAGAAGGCGGAGTTGGGGTAGGGCGCCGTGTAGTTGACCAGGACGCCGGTGCAGTTCGTGGCGGTCGACCAGCCGGTGGCGGCCGTGTAGCGGCCGTTCGCGTAGGCGGTGAGCGCGCTCGGGGTGGCGGTCAGGCCCTGCTCGAAGGTCTCCGTCCACACCTGCCGCGGGGCCTCGGCGACGCCGGCCGCGAGCGTGGAGAAGCCTCCCGCTGCTCGCGCCGTCGCGGGCGGGCCGCGGTCCGACTCCTGATCGTCGTCCGAGGCCGCCGTGGGAGCGGGCGCCGATCCGGCGGGCGCCGTCTCGACGGGCTGCTCCGTCCCTGCGGCGCCGCGGGGTGCTGCGGGATCGGGCTCGTCCTGAGCGGGCTCCTCCGCCGTCGCACTCGGCGACTCCGCGGCCTCGGCGGGTGCCGACGGGGCGGACGTCGACGGGGCGGACGCTGACGGAGTGGGTGCCGAGGTGGCAGATGCGGAGGGGGCGGGTGCCGGATCGGCCTCGGGGGCTGCCGGCGGTGTCGGTGCGACGGGCGTCGGGAGAGGAGCGGGGGCGTCGCCGGCGACCGGATCCGCCTGGTTCGCGGCCTGAGCGGGAGACGAGGCGGAGACGTCGCCGAGCCCCCACGAGCCGACGAGGAGAGCGCCGATCGTCGCGAAGACGACGGCCCGCATTCCGAGGCGCGACGGCGCTCGGTGCCGTGAGTGGCGGCGCCGCCGGGTCGTGAAAGCCATGGTTCTGCTTCTCAGTCGTGTTGTCGATCGTGGAGATGAGCGAAACGTCGACACGACGAACGACACGGATGTCGCAGCGAGTGCGGAGGCCCCAGACTCCGGAGGGGAGCACGCATTCCCCGCGGGCTTCCGAAGATGAACGTATAGGTCGGCCTCCCTCTCGCCATAGAGAAGTGAGCCCCCCTTGTCGGGGCCATAACCGATGAGAAAAGGACCGGGGTGAAGCCGAATATGGCGCCTTTTGACGGGTCCTCGCGAAGGAGTTCTAAGAAGTGAGCGCGCGCGACCGGCTCGGCTCACTCCTCCCGTCAGGTCCCGTGCAACGCTCGGGCCCCACCCGGCCACGTACTCGGTAGACGCCCGACCGACGAAGGATGGACCCGATGACGCGACGCACACTCGACGACCTGCTCTCCCGCAGCGACCCCGCGACCGACGACCGGGCGCCCGGTGTCCGCACCGCCCTGCACAGCGTGATCGCCGAGACCCGCGAACGCGCGCCCCGCCGTCCCGCGCGGTCGAGGGCGTGGTGGCTGGCGGCTCCCGTCCTCCTCGTCCCGGGTCTCGTGCTGGCGACCAGCGCCGGCACCGACGTCCGCTCGGTCCCCGACTTCACGATCCCGATCAGCTACACCACCGACTCCGGCGCAGCGGTGTCGTGCTCGATCGACTACTTCAACGGAGAGATCGACTACCGCGAGGTCACCACCTCCGCGACCGACTACCTCCGCGCGCAGGACTGGAGCGGCGTCGGCCAGCGGATCCACGACGACGCGGTCGCCTACACGACCGACCCCGTCTGGCTGGCCTCGGACATGAACAGCGACGGCCCCGGACTCTCTGACGAGACGATCCGCTGGCGCGCCTGGATCACCGCGGCGGACGACCACATCCTCGACACGATCCCCGAGGGCGTGATCGTCGAGGGCGACGGCGGCCTGGGCGGCAGCACCGACTGCACGGGAGAGCTGTGATGAGCGCCGGCGAGGCGGCGCCTGCGATGGCGCGCAGCGTCGTCCGCTCCCCCGCGCGCGACCGGGAGGCCGAGATCACGGCCCTGGTCGAGCGGGAGGCGCCGGACCTGCTCCGCTACTTCGCGCGGCGGACGGCGAGCCCCGAGGACGCCGCGGACCTCCTCAGCGACACCCTCCTGATCCTCTGGCGGAAGGAGCGGTCGATCCCCGAGGACGAGACGCGCGCGCGGATGTGGGCGTTCGGCGTCGCCCGGCGGGTGCTCTCGGGCCAGCGCCGCACCGCGACCCGGAGGAGCGCGCTCGTCGAACGGCTGGCGGAGGAGCTCCGCATCACGCCGCCCGCACCCGCCGACGACGCGGCCGAGGACGTCCGCGCCGCGATCGCGCAGCTGAAGCCCGTCGACCAGGAGATCATCACCCTCGTCTACTGGGACGGCTTCTCCCTCGCCGAGGCGGCCGAGATCCTGTCCCTCCGCGCCACGACCGTGCGGAGCCGGCACGCGCGGGCGCGGGCGACGCTGCGGGACGCGCTGGGGGCGGCGATGTGAGGAGGGGTGCGGGGCGGGCGTGCCGGCAGCACCATCCGGAACACGTGGGGCCAGGCCGGCACAACGCCCCCGCCACGAACGACGTCCGGCCCCGCCCCGCAGGCACCTAGTCGAGGAAGTACGCGTTCACCTTCTCGTCGGTGTCCAGGATCTCCTCCGAGGGCACCCCGACTCGGGCCGCGAGGTCGATCGCCCCGAGAAGCGCGACCTCGATGTCGGGAGAGAACGCCCGGTCGAGGATGTCGATGAAGTGCAGCATGCTCGTCTCGAGCTTCGCCAGGAGATCGGCGTAGTCGGCGGCCAGCTGTTGATCGAGTGAGCGCTGATCCTCGAGATATCCGGCGATGAGCGCTTCTTCCCGGGCGGAGAGCGAGGACGACGCGACGCTGAACATGACGGAGCCGACGGTGTTGCCGATGACGGCGCCGAGGACGGGGACCGGGATGAGCACCTGCCCGACGACCGAGGACAGCGCGCTGATGCCGGCCTGGAGGCAGAGGATCTCGGAGTTCTCGATGAACTCGATCTCGGAGATGTCGCCCGCTCGCAGCCTGCTCGCCTGGCCCGCGATCCCCAGCGCGGCGGTCGTGACCGTGTTCGCCGTGGCGGCCGACGTCGCAGTGAGATTGGTGAGTGAGTAGATCGTGAGACCGCGGACACCGCCCTTCACCGCGCCGAGACCGGAGGCGTTCGCGATGTCCTTCCAGTCGTCGGCCGAGAACTCCTTGAGCTTCGTGCCTTCGCGGCGCTTGTCGAGGACCGCGGAGACGAATGCGGTCCCACCCTCGATCCCGGCGGCGACGACGGTGGCCTGAGCGCCCTGGCGCACCGTCGCCCGGTTCTCCCGAACGGCAGCCGTGCGGGCGGCCTCGTCGGTCGCCGTGATCCTTCCCTCCTCCGCCGCGAACGTGTCGGCGTACGCACCGAGCTGCACGTCCCGGTACTCCAGCCGGGAGGGCTCGAGTGCCGCGATGTCGATCGTCTCGCTCGAGAAGAAGGCCTCCACACGGTTCCAGTCGCGGAGGGACGGGCCGTCCCCGCTGCGGGAGAGGAGCTTCGCTGCATCCTCGGCGGACATCGCGTGCAGCTTCTGGATGGCCTCGAAGTGGTCGCTCGGGATCTGGTACCTGCCGCCGTTCCTCACGAAGTCCGGGTACCTCTCGAGGTGCTCCGTGATCGCGCCGAGGCCGAACCGCCCGCCGGCGGTGGAGAACTTCTGCTGGATCAGCAGGCCGTTCCGCATGAGATCGACAGGGCCGTTGTCGTTCACCCAGGAGTTGCCGCCGGTCTCCCCGAGCACAGCGGCGCGGGCGTTGCCGATGCCGACCTCGGCGACCTCGGCGATGAATCCGTGCGCGCCCTTCACTCCACCGCGGTTCGACGAGACCACGTCGCCTATGTGCAGGAGGGCCGTATCCAGATGGTCGAGAGCCGTCGAGAGGTTCTGGTCCTGCCTGCTCAGGGCGCCCATGAGTCGATCGACGCGGACCTGGTTCAGGTAGCCCACCCAGGCGGCGACGGCCTGCTCGTGAGTGCTTCGGGCGACGTCGGCGAGATCAGGCATCGTCGGCGGCCTGCTCCACACGGGCGCTCAGCAGTGCCGCACTCGCTTTCGCGATGTTCACCAGCGCGCCGAGCTGCGACTGCTGAGCGGGAGCCAGGGTCGCGAAGTCCGCCCCGAAGAGCGGCAGCGCCTCGCCGTAGACCTTCAGAAGCAGCTCTCGAGTAGAGGCGGTGCGCTGGAGGAGGTCGTCGATCTGCGCGTCCATCGCCTGCACCTGCGCGATGTTCCGCATCACGGCGGTGAGCATCTCGTGCTTCGTCTCGCGGTTCTCGAACTTCTTCTTCGTGAACAGGACGACCGAGGTGAGGACGGCGGCGCCTGCGAGGCTCCAGCCGACCGGGCCGGCCAGCGCGAGCAGCGCTCCTCCCGCGACGGTCCCTCCGCCACCGGCAGCGACGGCCCCGCCGCCGAGCCATGCCAGGGCGGCCTGGCTCGCAGCGGCACCGGACAGGGTCGAGATCGCGGTCCCGGTCGACGCGGTGCCGAACGTGGTGGCGACCCACATGGCGGCGGTCGGCGCGACGCTCGCGATCGCCGCGCCGGCGGTGACACCGGCGCCCGCTCCCGCCGCGGACTTCCGTGCAGCGACGAGATCCGCGCGGGCGATCTCCTCGGCGTCCAGGAACCGGGCTCTGTCGAGCTCGATCTGCTCGAAGTCCCTGCTGAAGGACTTGGGCGTGTTGGCGATGCTGTTCACCACGAGCTCGACGAGAGCGATCAGGTCGGTGGAGCGCTCGCGTTGCCGGAGGAGGGAGAGCCCGTCGTCGCTCATCGCCGTGAAGGCGCGGTTGTATTCGGCCGTGACCTCCTCGTACGACTGGAGGCTCCTCGGGCCGAACTTCTCGGCGGCTGCTTCGCGGAGATCGCCGGCCTGCTCCATCACCTGCGTCGTAGCGCTCCGCGCACGCTTGCTCAGATCGCCGGCAGCTCGCGCGACTCTCTCCTTCGCCCTGTCCAACTCCGGTCGCTCGACCATCACCTGTACCTGTTCCCCGTAGACGCCTTTTCCCGGCTCGACACTATCCAGCCGCGTATCGAAAGGTGATCGGGAACACCGCTGCCGACGCTTCTCGGACACCCCTGCCGGATGAGTCGCCCCCGCCGCTCTTCCTCCGGCTCGCGGCCCTCCGCGCCCCTTCACCCGGCACCCCCGCCTGAGTAGCATCCCCCGCATGAGCAGGCTCGTCGTCTCCGTCCTCACCTCGCTCGACGGCCGCTTCGAGGGGCCCGGGCACGACCTCTCGGCGCTGCCGTTCGAGGACGCGTTCAACGACCACAACCTCGAGCTGCTGCGCCGCGCGGGCACGCTCGTCTACGGCGGCCGCTGGTTCCGCGACAACTGGGACAGCTGGAGCGCCGTCGCCGCGGACGGGACGGCGGGCGAGCGGGAGCACGAGACCGCGCGGCTGGTCACGTCGCTCGACGCGCTGGTGATCAGCGACTCCCTGGCTCCCGACCCGGAGGCGCCGTGGGCCGCCACCACCCGGATCGTGCCGCGGAAGCAGGGTCCGGCCGAGATCGAGCTGCTCAAGCAGGGCGACCGGGGTGACCTGCTGATGTTCGGCAGCGGCACGACCTGGAATCCGCTCCTCGAGCAGGGCCTGGTGGACGAGCTGATCGTCCTCGTCGGCGCAGGCCTCGCGGGCGGCGGGACGCCGCTCTACTCCGGAGCGCCGCAGCACGGGCTGCGCCTCCTCGACGCGACGGTTCTGCCGGACTCTGAGCTGGTGCGGCTCCGCTACGACGCGAGCGGGGCCGGCGAGCGGCCGCACAACCTCCGCTGAGACAGGGCGGCCTCCCTCAGGAGCCCACGCCCCTCCTCTCAGCTGACGTCGTGCGCGCCCGAGGCCGGGGCAGCTGGTGAGAGCGAGCCTCCAGCGGACTCCTCCGGCCGGCGGAGTGCCCGAGCGCACAGCCGGACCCCCAGAAGCGCAGTCGCCGCGCCTCCCGCCAGCATCCCGGCCCCCACCACCGTCCACGTCGTCAGGCTGGAGCTCGGCGCGCCGAGCAGACCGTAGAAGAGCCCGACCCCGCTGCCGACCAGAGCGGCCGCGACCAGCGGGATCGCCAACGCCGATCCCTTCTCCGACCGCGTCCATGCCGAGCTGCAGAGAACGGCGACGGCGCCGATCAGCCAGCCGACGCCGGGGATCAGCAGCCAGCCGAAGGCGAAGACCAGGGAGGCCACGACCGCGAACCACCGACGGTGGAGGACCGTCCGCTCGTCACCGCGATGGACTCCGGCCTCGACTCCGCTCGTCATGCGTCGGAGCCTACGGAGACGGCCCGGACCGCGGCACGAAGTGGCGCGGGATCGGCCGGACGGCGCCACTCCCTCCTCCGCTCGGTGCTGAGGAGCCGGTCCTGCCGAGCCGGTCCTCGAGCGCTGACACTCGGCCCACCTGAGGCGCCTCCCGCCCTCCGCTCACCCCGCGACGGTCAGCGACACCTCGACCGCCACGTCCTCCGGCCCCTCCCCCAGCACCGTCTGCCGCACCTCGACCCCGTCGAGCCGCAGGCCGCGGTCTCCGGCGGCGTCGAAGAGCGCGACGATCGCCGGATGCAGGGTCCCCTCGGGCAGTTCCTCCCCGTCGCGGGGGCGCCAGGTGGCGACCAGCTCGGTGCGCGCCGGGAGGACCGCGGCGAGATCGGCGAGGTCGCCCTCCGCCTCCGCCGACGTCGGCCAGCAGCAGACGAGCTCCGCCGAACCCCGCTCGCCCGCCCGGAGCGCCGTCCAGAAAAGTCCCGTCGGCCCGAGCCCTGCCGCGTGCACTCGAATGGCGAGCGCGCCGAAGATCTCGTTCGCCTCGTCGTCGCCCGGCCCGTCGGCCTCGTCCAGCGCGATCGTGAGGACCTGGCCGACGTAGGGCTGCGCCGGCATCGTCCGTTCGGCGACCTCGACCGGCACGGCGAGCGCCCGCAGCGCCACCTCGGCGGCCTCGAACGCCCGGTCCTCCTGCTCCCGCTCCGCGAGCACGCGCTCCCGATGCGCCTGCAGCGCCTCCGCCGCGGTGCCGGCTCGAGTCGCCGCCGCGACCTCGGGCAGCGGGACCCCCGCGCTCCGGAGGGCGCTGATCACGACTCCGGCCCGGACCTGCGCGTCGGCGTACCGGCGGTACGACGACCGCTCGTCGACCTCCGCCGGGACCAGCACGCCCTTCTCGTCGTAGTGCCGGAGCGCCTTCACGCTCAGACCCGTGATGCCTGCGTACTCCCCGATGCCCACCATGCCTCCAGCATCCCGTCTCCCCCGGCGGGAGGGTCAACGAGCGGGAGGGTCAACGAGCGGGAGGGTCGAAGGGCGGCAAGGTCGACCGGCAGGAGGGTCGACCGGCGGGACGGGTCGACCAGCGGGACGGCCAGCAGCGGAGCCGGGCGGGAGGCGACGCGACCGGCGTCGGCGGACCCGACCCCGCATCACGCCACGCGCCCCCGCCTCAGCCCGCCCGCCTCACCGCGCGCTCACCAGCCCTCGGGCCCCGCGCTCCCTGCCTCGTACTCGTCCAGTGGAGCGTCGCCCGCGGCCCAGGCGGAGAGCACCGGAGTGATGATGCGCCAGCACTGCTCGGCCACGTCGCCCGGGACCGAGAGCAGGGTGTCGCCCTGCAGGATCCCGGCGAGGACCTGCGCGTAGGGGTCGAGCGTGGCCGCGCCGGGCTGCGCCGTCAGGGTGGTGCGCTCGAGATCGGTCAGCTCGTCGGCGCTGTTCACGACCAGGTCGAGGCTGACGTCGCCGCCCTTGAGACCGATCCGGAGGACCGACCCGGCGTCGCCCTCGGCCGCCTGCAGGCCGCGCGGGGGCGTGGCGGCGCGGAAGTGGATCGCCACCTCTCGGCGCGGGTCGCCTATCGCCTTGCCGGAGCGGAGGACGAAGGGGACGCCCGCCCAGCGCGGGGTGTCGACCTGGAGCAGCAGCTGCGCGAGGGTCTCGGTGCCGGTCTCGGGGTCGACGTCGGGCTCGTCGACGTAGGAGGGGAAGAAGCGGCCGTCGACGCGGCCCTCGGTGTAGCGGGCTCGGCGGGCGGAGGAGGGGTCGTCGCGCCAGAGCCGCACGGCGCCGAGCACCTCGGCCATGCGCGCGTGGACCTCGTCGGGCGCGACCTCGTCGGGGCGCTCCATCGTGGTCAGCGCGAGCACCATCAGGAGGTGGCTCTGCAGCATGTCGCGCAGCGCGCCGGTCTTCTCGTAGAAGGCCGCGCGGCCCTCGATGCCGAGCGTCTCGTCGTAGACGATCTCGACCTTCTCGATCCACTCGGCGCTCCAGCTCGCCTCGAGCATGCTGTTGCCGAAGCGCAGGCCCAGCATCCCGAGCACGGTCGCGTTGCCGAGGAAGTGGTCGATGCGCCAGAGGCGGCTCTCGGGGAGGACCTTCGCGAACGCCGCGTTGAGGGCGATCGCGTCGTCGAGGTCCTCGCCGAACGGCTTCTCGACGGCGACGACCAGCTCCTCGGGGAGGTCGAGCTCGGCGAGCGAGGCGGCGACCTTGTGCCCCATCGCCGGAGGCAGGGCGACGTAGAGCACCGGGGTCGACGGGCAGGCGTCGAGGAGGGCCTTCAGCTGCTCCGGGTCGGAGGCGTCGGTGGCGACGAAGCGCGCGCGCGACGCGAGCGCCTCGACCGTGTGCGGGGCGACTCCGGCCGCCTCGAGGCTGCGGCGGACGAGGCTCTGCCACTCCTCGTCTGTCTGGGGCGTGCGCGCCGCGCCGATCAGCGTGAGCTCGAGGTCGCGCGCGAGCTCGGCCACCCGGCCCAGGCCCGGCAGCAGCAGCCGCTCGGTGAGGTCGCCGCCCGCTCCGAGGATCGCGATGCTCCGCCGCTCGCTCCCCAGTGCCGCGGCCTCGGGGATTCCGATCTGCTCCGTCATGGTGTCTCCCTCGTAGCCGTCGTGAGTCAGCGGCCACAGTACGCGCCGGGCCCTGGCGCGAGGCCGGGAGCCGGGAGGGGTTGAGGAAGCGGGCGCGGAGTGGCAGGGCGGCGCGGTCGGGAGCGAGAGAGCTGGACAACCTCCGCTGAGACGCGGCCTGCCGTGTCGGGGCAGGGACCCCCCTTCTCAGCCGACGTCGGGCCGCGACCCACGACGCCGGGCCCGCCGCAGCCGTCCCGCACAGCACGTCATCCCTCTCCGGTGCCGTCCGGCGGTACCCTGCCCGCATGCGCCTGCGACAGGTCGTCCTCGACACGGAGGACGCCCGCGCCCTCTCCGCCTTCTACCTCGCCCTGCTCGGCGGCGAGTACCGCCCCGGCGACGAGCCGCCCGCGGACGGCTCGGACGACGAGGCGGAGTGGGTCGCGATCGTCACCGCCGACGGCGCGAAGCTCACGTTCCAGCGGGTGGCCGCCCTGCCGCGCGCGACCTGGCCGGAGGGGCCCGTCCCGCAGCAGCTGCACCTCGACTTCATGGTCCCGGACGCCGACGAGCTCGACCGGCAGAAGACCCGGGCGCTCGCTCTCGGCGCCGAGCTGATCGAGGACAGGAGCGAGGACCCGGAGGAGGCGCTCCACGTCCTCGCCGATCTGGCGGGCCACCCGTTCTGCGTCTTCGTCGCGCCCGACTACCCGGCGGAGTAGGGGCGCGCGGCTTCAGCGAGCCGCACGCGTCGGATCACATGCCGGTGATCGTGACCGTCGTCGTCGCCGCGATCACCGCGGCTCCCGTGACGCTCGCGGCGGTTCCCGCGAGGACGGCGGCGGCCGCCGGCCCTGCCCAGTGCTGCGCCGCGAGCGACCGGATCGCCTGCCGGTCCGGGATGCCGGGCCTCGGCGAGAGCGCTCCGGCCGCGTCGAGCAGGCCGATGAGCGCCGCGTCCGACGGAAGGGGCGCCCTCCGAGCCGCGAGGACCTCGGCGACCCGGATCCGCAGCCGCTCGTCCTCCGCCGGCTCCACGGCGGCGACCCGCTCGAGGAGGGCGGCATGCAGCTCCCTCCGAGTGAGGCGGGCGATCCACCAGGAGACGCTGCGCGGTGCTCGCTCCGCTGCGATCCACCCGAGGGCCCCGTCGAGCACGGCGTCCCCGAGCGCGGACCGCTCCGGCCCGAGGGCGACGGCTCCGGCGTCCACCTCGACGCGCCGCTGGAGGGAGAGCTCCGCGAGGACGGAGGCGGCCAGGACGGTGTCGAGAGCGCCCGACGAGGCCGCGGGCCGCCCGTCGCTCCGCCGCAGCAGGAGGAGGAGAGCGACGGGGAGGGGCGGCTGCCCGGCTCCGGGGGGCGCAGCGGCCGGCGGGATGGTGGAAGCGGGCTGTTCCGAGGAGTTCCGTGTCGAGTCGTCCATCCCTCGAGCCTGACACCGACCCCTCGAGACCGCATCCGCCGGGCGACGGGTCCTCCGTCGTCCGACCGGCCGACCGGCCGGACACGCCCGAGAGCCCACGTCGCGCCCCGAAGCGGACCGCTCCTCCGCCACATCGGGCGTCAGACCACCCCCGCCGCCGTCCCCGACACGATCAGGTCGGCGCGGTCGCGAGTGGCCTCGATCAGCAGCGCGTTCCGCCCGTCGACCTCGGAGGCCCAGGCGGAGGCCGCCTCGGGGGCGCGGCCGAAGGAGACGTGGCGGTCGACCAGGCGCTCGAAGCGCTCGGTCTCGGGAGTCGCGCAGAACCAGGCCTCGTCGAACTCGGCGCGCAGCAGCGCCCACGGGCCCTCGTCGACGAGGAGGTAGTTGCCCTCCAGCACGACGAGCGACGCGGAGGGGTGCACGGCCAGCGCGCCGGCCACTCCCTCGTCGACGGTCCGCTCGAAGGTGGGCGCATAGACGACGTGGTCGGTCTCGGCGCGCAGCCTCCGCACCAGGGCGAGGAAGCCCCAGCCGTCGAACGTGTCGAGGGCGCCCTTGCGGTCGTGGCGGCCGAGCTCGTCGAGCGTGGCGTTGGCGAGGTGGAAGCCGTCCATCGGCACGAAGGCGGCGGTCCCCTCCCCCGCGAGCTCGTTCGCGCGGGCGACCACGGCCCGGGCGAGCGTGGTCTTGCCGGCCCCGGGGCTGCCGGCGATCGCGACGATCGCACGGCGGCCCGGCGAGGTCAGCGCGAGCGCGCGCCCGGCCAGCTCGTCGAGGCCGGGCCGCACCGCGTCGGGCGCGACCTCGGTCTCAGGCCTCGCCACGGCTGCTCTCCAGCGCGTTCACCAGGAAGCCGTGGGCGTGGCGGGCGAGCGCGGGGCCGTCGTTCCAGAGGTTCCGCCACACGGCCAGGTCGTTCGAGAGGGTCGGCGAGACGACGGCCGACGAGAAGGACTCGAAGGTGATGGGTCCGCGGTAGTCGATCGCGGCGAGGGCGTGGAAGAACGTCGTGAAGTCGAGGTGGCCGCTGCCGAGGTAGCCGCGGTGGTTCTCGCCGATGTGGACATACCCGAGACGATCCCCGACCAGCAGCACCGGGCGGAAGAAGTCGTCCTCCTCGATGTTCATGTGGTACGTGTCCAGGTGGATCAGGACGTTGTCGGCGCCGATGTCGTCGGCGAGGCGCAGGGCGTCCGCGGCGGTGTTGATGACATTGGTCTCGTAGCGGTTGCAGATCTCGAGGCCGAGGGTCATGCCCTTCGTCGCAGCCTCGGCGGCGAGGTCGGTCAGCACCGAGACGACGTTCGCGCGGCCCGCGGCCGAGAGGGGCGCGCTGTACTTGCCGAGCGCGCTGTAGAGGGCGCCGGTGAAGTGGGTGCCGCCGAGCGCGTGGGTGGTCTCGAGGGAGTCGGCGAGCAGCTTCGCGCCGCGGGCCACCACCTCCGGGTCGTCGCTGGAGACGTCGGCCGAGAAGGCGAGGCCGCGCGAGCAGACAATGCCGAGGTCGTTCGCCTCGAGGGCGGCGCGGGCGGAGGCGGTGTCGAGGTTCTGCACGTCGTGCAGCGAGAGCTCCAGCAGGTCGAATCCGGCCGCCTTGGTCTGCTCGATCGTCGCGGTCACTTCGTCGGGGGTGGTGCCGCCGGCGAAGACGAGGGCGTGCACTCCGAGAGGGTTCGTGGTCATGGTGGTGCTCCTTGATCGAGAGGTTCAGGGGCGGCGTCGGGCCGCGGGGTCGGTGTCGAGCAGGTCCGCGAGGAACGCGTGGCCGGAGGTCGCGAGGGCGACGGGGTCGTGCCAGAGCTCGCGCCAGAGGCCCATGCCCTCGGCCGAGGCCGGGGGCTGGACGGCGGGCGAGAAGCTCTCGAGGGTGAGCGGACCGCGGTAGCCGGAGTCGGCGAGCGCCGCCGCGAGCCCGGTCCAGTCGGTGCTCCCGGTGCCCAGCTCTCCGCGGTGGTTCTCGGAGGCGTGGAGGTAGCCGAGCAGGTCGCCGGCGTCGCGGACGGCGCTCGCGAGGTCGACCTCCTCGAGGTGGGCGTGGAACGTGTCGAGATGCAGGAGCACGTTCGGCGCGTCGAGGTCGCGGAGGAACGCGGCGGTCTGGGCGGCCGTGTTCAGCAGGTTGCTCTCGTAGCGGTTCACGTTCTCCGCTCCGACGACGACGCCGGCGCGAGCGGCGGCCGCGGCGACCCTCCGCAGCACGTCGAGCGAGCGCGAGCGGGCAGCCGCGTCGGCCGCGTGCTCGTACTTGCGCATGGCGGAGTAGGTGACTCCGCCGACGTACCGCGCGCCGATGGCCTCGGCGAACCGCACGGCCGCCAGCAGCCGCTCCTCGCCGCGGCCGACCGTGGCCTGGTCCGTGATGTCGGAGTCGGCGTCCAGCGCGAGCGAGACGACCGCGTCGATCCCGTGCTCGTCGAGCAGGTCGGCGGTCCACGCGGAGGCGTCGGGGTCGGCGGGAGCCGGGATCTCGATCAGGTCGAAGCCGATCGAGGCGGCGGCGCCGATCGCGCGGCGCCCCGACTCCGGCGTCCAGTCGCCGACGAGCAGGCCCGCGTGGACCCCGATCGGCGACGAGCGCTCCGTGCTCCCGCGGTGCAGGAACTCGGGGTGCATCAGGCGGCCTTCGCGCCCGTGATCAGCGAGACGAGCTCGTCGCCGCTGGTCTCGGCGGTGCGGCGGCCGGCGACGGCGAGGCCCGCGCGCATCACCCACACCTGGTCGCTCAGGCGCATCACCTGGTCGAAGTTGTGGCTGATCAGCAGCACGGCCACTCCGGCGTCGCGCAGCTTGAGGATGATCTTCTCGACGCGTGCCGTCTCCTGAACGCCGAGCGCCGCGGTCGGCTCGTCCATGATCACGATCTTGCTGCCCCAGCCCGCGGCCCGGGCGATCGCGACCGCCTGGCGCTGGCCGCCCGAGAGGCGGCGGACCTTGCTGGTGACCGGCGGGACGTTCACGGCGAGGTCGCCGAGAAGCTCCTGGGCCGTCTTCTTCATCTGCGTGCGGTCGAGGAACCGCACCCCGGGCACGCCCTTGGTGAGCTCGCGGCCGAGGAAGAAGTTCTGCCACACGGTCAGGTCCTCGACCAGGGCGAGGGTCTGGTGCACCGTCTCGATGCCGCCGTCCCGCGCGCCGAGCGGAGTGGTGAAGTGCACCACGTCGCCGTCGAGGGTGATGGTGCCGGAGTCGGCGGGGTGCACCCCGGAGAGGCAGCGGACGAGGGTGGACTTGCCCGCGCCGTTGTCGCCGATCAGGGCGGTGATCTCGCCGCGGCGCATCGACATCGACGCTCCCTTGAGAGCGTGGACGCCGCCGAAGGACTTCTTGATGTCCCGCGCTTCGAGCAGGATGTCGCTGGTCATGGCTGGGCTCACTTCTTCTGGTAGCGGGTGATGAGGGCGGCGAGCACGACCACCAGGCCGACGGCGAGGGGCTGGTAGAACTGCGAGACGCCGAGCAGGGTCAGGCCGTTGGTCAGCGCGGTCAGGAGGAACGCTCCGATGATCGGGCCGACGATCTTGGCCTTGCCGCCGGTGAGGCTCACTCCGCCGAGCACGACGGCCGCGATGGAGTTGAGCAGGTACTGCGTGTTGATGGCCGGCTCCGCGGCGCCGACGCGGGCGACGAGGAGGAGCGAGCCGACTCCGGCGAGGACGGCGGCGATGATGTACACCGCGATGCGCACGCGTCCGGCCTTGATGCCGTTGGCGACCGCGCTCTCCTCGTTGCCGCCGACCGCCTGCACGTGCAGGCCGAAGCGGGTGCGGAACATGACGACCCAGGCGACGACTCCGATGACCGCGGCCAGGATGATCGGGTAGCCGATGATCCCGATCGAGCCGGTGGTGAGGCGGAGCAGCTCGGGGCTGCCGACCGTGATCGGCTTGCCGTCGGAGACGATCAGCGCGAGGCCGGTCGCCACCGAGAGCGTGCCCAGTGTCGCGATGAAGTCGGTGACCTTGCCCTTCGCGATCAGGAAGCCGTTGATCACTCCGATCAGCCCCGCGAAGAGCAGGGCCGCGAGCGCCGAGAGCCAGAAGCCCCAGCCGGCGCTCCAGCCGATGCCGAAGCCGACCGCTCCGACGGTCATCGTCGCCGAGATCGAGAGGTCGATGCCGCCGGTGGTGATGACGAAGGACTGGCCGATCGAGAGGATGACCAGGATCGCGGCGGCGACGAGCATCGCCTTGATGTTGCCGAGGCTGAGGAACGTCGGCGTCGCGATCGAGAACACGATCACCAGGGCGACGAGCCCGATCGGTGCGGCGTTCTCGGCCCAGAAGCTGAGCTGACGGAGGTTCGCCAGCAGCGGGGAGGCGCTGGCCGGGGGTCGGGCGGTGACTGAGGTCATGGTCGCTTCCTGGGTTGCCATGGGCGGGAGGTCCTACTTGCTGGGGACGAGCGCGGCGAGCGGGTTGTCGAACTCCTCGAACGGCTGGGGGAAGGCGCCGAGGGCCTGCTCCGCGGTCTCGGAGGTCACGAGTGCGGTGGGCGACTCGATCTCGGCGGGGATCTCCTCGCCGGCGCCGACGGCCTCGCACGCCTGCACGCCGAGCTGGCCGATCGCGTAGGGGTACTGGGCGACGGTGGCGGTGAGGCCGCCGTCCTTCACCGACTGCAGCGCGTCCTCGTTGCCGTCGACGCTGACCACCTGCACGGAGCCGGTGAGGCCCGCGTTCTCGACGGCCTTGACGATGCCGAGGCCCATGTCGTCGTTCGCGGCGAAGAACGCCTTCACGTCGGGGTTGGCGGCGAGGATGTCGGTCGCCTTGGTCAGCGCGACCTCGCGCTTCCAGTCGGCCGCGGCCTCCTGGACGACGGTGAGGTCGGAGCCGATCGCGGCGGTGAAGCCGTCGACGCGGGCGGCGCTGGTGACGTCTCCCGAGACTCCGCCGATGACGGCGACCTCGGAGCCGGCGGGCAGCTGCTGCAGGAGGAAGTCGCCGGCCTTGCCGCCCGCGGCCTCGTTGTCGGTGCCGATGTAGGTGGTGACGTCGAGGTTCGCTGCCTCGACCGCGTCGGGGTCGAGCGGGCTGTCGATGTTGACGATCGTCTTGCCGGTGGCGGAGGCGAGGGCCTGCACCAGGTTCGTGCCGCTGATCGGGTTGACGATGAGGCAGCCGAAGTCCTGGCCGGCGACGGTGGTGAGCTTGTCGGCCTGGCCGGTGGTGTCGCCGATGTCGGCGGCGGCCTGCACCGAGACGTCCACGGAGTCGTCCTTCGCGGTGTCCTCGATGCCGTTCTCCATCGCCTGGAAGAAGGGGTTGTCGAGGCCCTTGATGACCGCGGCGACCTTGGTCGATCCGGAGCCGCCGGCGGCCGTGTCGCCACCCGAGGCGCAGCCGGTGAGGAGGAGTGCGAGGGCGCCGACCGGTGCGAGAACCGGGAGGAGGCGGCGTGCTGTGCGGTTCATCGTCATCCTTGAGGATCAGTGGCACCACTGCGTGCCGGTGTGTGAAAACTACCCGGGCTTTCGCGTTACCGCAATACGAAAGTCGGGGAACTTCAGGTTTCCCGTCGGCAGGCATGTACGCTGACCGTGACAAGAGGGGGAGCGATGACGGGGTACTCCACCGGCGAGGCCGGTTCGCACGTGGCCGACGTCCTCGCGCTGTTCCGCGAGCAGGGCGAGGTCTCGCGCAACGCGGTGATGGAGCAGACGGGGCTCTCCCGCTCCACCGTCAACCAGCGCCTCGCGACCCTCGTGGAGCTCGGCCTGATCGCCCCCACCACCGGCGGCGAGTCGACCGGCGGGCGCCCCTCGAGCATGTTCGCGATGAACCTGGTCGGTACGGTGTTCCTCACCGCCGACATCGGGGCGAGCGGATTCGTCGCCGCCGCCTGCGACCTGCGCGGCACCCCCCTCCGGCACGAGAGCGGCGTCGTCGACGTCTGGGAGGGACCGGACGCCGTGCTCTCGCTGGTGATCGCCGCGTTCGAGCGGCTGCAGCAGGGCGACGCGGTCGCCGGCATCGGCGTCGGAGTCCCGGGGCCGGTCGAGTTCGCCGCCGGGCGCGTGCGCAACCCGCCGATCATGACCGGCTGGGACGACTTCGACATCGCCGGCTACTTCGCCGAGCCGTACGAGGGCGTGCAGGTCGTCATCGAGAACGACGCGAACGCCCGCGCCCTCGCCGAGTCGCGCCACCACGGCTCCGACAACCTGATCAGCCTGAAGCTCGGCACCGGCATCGGCTCGGGCCTCGTCTTCAACGGAGCGACGATCCGCGGAGCCGTCGGCGCGGCCGGCGACATCGGCCACACCCGCGCGGTCACGGGCACGGTCGACGCGGATCCGCTGCCCTGCCGCTGCGGCAACGCCGGCTGCGTGGAGGCGTATGCGAGCGGCTGGGCCCTCGTCCGCGACCTCTCGGCGGACGACCCCTCGATCAAGCACGTCGCCGACGTCACGGCCCGCGTGCTCCGCGGCGACATGCGCGCCACCCAGGCGGTGCGCCAGGCCGGCCGCGTCCTCGGCGAGGCGGTCGCCGACCTCGTCAACATCCTTAACCCGCGGACCATCGTGATCTCGGGCCAGCTCGGCGACTGCGGCGAGGTGCTGATGTCGGGCCTGCGCGAGCGCGTCTACCTGCGCACCCACCCGCTCGCCACGCGGCACCTGACCATCCACACGTCGGACCTGGGCGAGCTGGCCGGCGTGATCGGCCTCGCCCTGACGACCGCCGACCAGGTCTTCAGCCGCGAGCGCTTCGACCGCGAGGCGAGCGCCGAGAGCCCCCGCGCGGCGGCCGCCGCGAGCTGAGCGGGAGCGGGTTCAGTGACGCAGGGTCGCGGTGATCCGGCAGAGCACCTGGACGTGGGACGGGGCCTCGGGGTTCACCTTCTCGGCGACCGCCTCGACCTCCCATCCGGACGCCATGAGCGCGGCGACCTCACCGCACAGCCAGTCCGGCACCCATCCGATCCGCTCGCCGGACACCGAGGCCACCTCGTAGGCCTCCGGGTTGCGGAGGTTCGAGGCGTCGGGCACGAGGACCAGCCCGTCGCCCTGCTCGAGAGGCAGCACCGGAAGCGGGAGCTCGGCCCGATGGCGGACTCCCGCCACGAAGAAACGACTGATGAGGGTCTGCGCGGTGCGGAGAGGCTTCTCCACGACATGGAAGGTGTCGGTCGCTCGCGCCGCGCCGGTCCGGACCATGATCTCGACGGGGAGGTCGGGGGACGCCGCCTCGAGACCGAGCCACCCCAGGTACTCCTCGTACGAGCCGCGCTCGGACGACATCACCCTGTTGGCGAAGAACGGCGGAAGGGACGAGCTCCGGTACTGCGCGTCCACACGGGGGAACTCCGCGAGCGGGAAGAAGTCCTCGTCGGCGACAGCCGCCGGCTCGTACCGGAAGAGGAAGCCGTCGACCCCGACGGACAGCACCGCCGCGCGGAGGAACCGGCGAGTACGAGGGTTCTGCCAGACGAGCAGCAGCTCGCGGACACCAGGGGTCGGACGCGGCGCCGGTCGATCGACGAGGAGAGTCATCGAGGATCCTCCTCCGTGTCGCTGCCAGCAGTCCTTCCGTGAAACAGCGCACGTCTCCGACATCAGGGTCGGAGGAACCGCCGCGAGGACCTCGCGGACCGCAGAGGGATCGACCGCTCGGAGCCGAGCAGGCCAGAACGCCTGCGCCTCCGGAGAGGCCGCCGCGAGGGCCTCCGCTGCGAGGTCGACCAGCAGCGGTCTTCCGGCGAAATGGTGACTCCTTCCTCTCCGCACCCACCGGTCGAAGAGAGCCTCATCGGCGAGGCAGGCGGCGCGCTTCTCCTCGGTCTCCTGGAACCCGAGGGCATTGCCGTGATCGAACGAGGGCGAGAGGGTCCGATGACCGCGTCCGGCGATGACGGCCCAGTTCTCGTCGTGTCGATCCCGTCCCGCGACCCAGGCATCGAACAGCAGGTAGCCCGCCCACACGTCGAAACCGCTCAGTCCGGCGACGGCGTCGAAGCCTGCAGGAGCGTCGACGCCGTCGAGAGCACGTCTCACCGCATCGACGGTGTAGCGGTCGTTGGGCCGCCTCCGAGCGTGGTCGTAGTGGCGATCGGAGTGGCGCAGCAGGCTGTTCCCGATCTCGAGGCTCTGGATCTGCTCGCGCTCGATGACGTTCCTCGACATGATTCCGCGCCGACCGCCCACCGTCGCAGGTCGGACCTCCGCGCACGGGACGTCGAGCATCCGCGCGAGATGGAACGACACCCACTCCGCCCAGTCCTCACCGCGGGTCTCGTCTCCTCGCTGGCGGGCGAACTTGAAGAGCCACAGATCGCCGTCGGCGACGAGCCAGAACTTCTCCTTCGTCCCCATCGGCTCGTCCGACCACCCCTCGTCGAAGGCGCGCTCGATGGTCGTCGACTCCCACTTCGGCTGCATCCGGTCACGGTAGCCCGCGTGCTGCCAACCGCGGCGGTCCTGTCGCGTCTCGCGGCCGCGACCCCCTCCGCCCCGCGCACTGTTACGCCCGGCGACGAAGGGTTACGCCGGGCGACGCGGGCCGGGACGGGCGGGCCCGCGGTGCTCCATCATCGTGTCCGGGACGACGCGGAGAGGCCGCGGCCGCCCGACCCGTCCGAAGGAACGCGATGATCCGGCTCGAGCAGCTCAGCAAGTCGTACGGTCCGGCGACCGTGCTCGACCGCCTCGACTTCTCGGTCGCGACCGGCGAGATCTTCGCCGTCGTCGGCCCGAGCGGTGCGGGCAAGAGCACGCTCGCCGCCTGCGTGAACCTCCTCGAGCGGCCCACCTCGGGCACGGTCGTCGTCAACGGGGAGGCGCTCTCGCAGCTCTCGGAGGAGCGGCTGCGCGTCGCCCGCCGCCGCATCGGCACCGTCTTCCAGTCCGACGGACTCTTCAGCCGCCGCACGGCCGAGCAGAACGTGGCCCTGCCGTTGGAGTACCTCGGCGTCACCGCCGCCGAGACGAAGCACCGCGTCGCGGAGCTGCTCGAGCGCGTCGGCCTCTCGGACCGCGCCCGCTACTACCCGCACCAGCTCTCCGGCGGTCAGCGCCAGCGCGTCGGCATCGCCCGCGCGCTCGCCCTCCGCCCCTCGGTGCTGCTCTCGGACGAGGCCACCTCGGGCCTCGACCCCGCCTCGACCACCGCGATCACCACGCTCCTGAAGGAGCTGCGCGACGACCTGGGCCTCTCGATCCTCTTCATCACCCACGAGATGGAGACGGTGCGCCAGGTGGCCGACTCCGTCGCCCGCCTCGACCACGGCCGCATCGTGGAGTCGGGCCGTCTCGTCGACCTGCTGCGCGACCCCGCGTCCCCGCTCGGCCTCGCCCTCAACCCGGTGCGCCCCGCCGTCGCGCCCGGCCCGGGCCTGGGCGAATGGGTGGTGGGCTACTCCCGCTCCGGAGTGCCGACCGACTGGGTCACCCGGCTCGCGGGGGCGGTCGGCCCGGTCGCGCTGCTCGGCGCGGCGATCGAGACGGTGGACGGGCAGGCGGTCGGCCACGCGACGATCGGGCTCGGCCCGGTCGACGAGGCGCGGCTCACCCGTGCGGCGGCCGAGCTCGGCCTGTCGGTCCGGCCCGCCGGCGTGCGCGTCCTCGCCGAGGAGGTGGCGGCGTGATCCTCCACCTCGACAACAAGGTCCCGCTCGAGCAGATCCCCGCGCTGGTGCTGCCGGCGCTCGGCGAGACGCTGATCATGGTCGGCATCGTCATGGCGATCGTGGTGCTGGTCGGCGTGCCGCTGGGCGCTCTCGTGCACAACCTCGCTCCGGGCGGCCTGGCTGAGAACCGGGCCGCCCACCAGGTGCTCAGCGCCGTCATCAGCGTCGGCCGCTCGCTGCCGTTCCTCATCCTGATGGCGTCGATCATGCCGTTCACGCGCCTGATCACCGGCACCAACATCGGGATCGCGGCGGCCGTCGTGCCGATGTCGATCGCGGGGATCGCCTTCTTCACCCGCATCGTCGAGAACGCGCTGCGCAGCGTGCCGCTCTCGCTCACCCGCGTCGCCCGCGCCTCCGGAGCGTCGCGGCTGCAGGTGGTGCGGACCGCCCAGCTGAGCGAGGCGGTTCCGCAGATCATCGGCGGCCTGACGATCAACACGATCGCGATGATCGAGTATTCGGCGATCGCCGGCACGATCGGCGCCGGCGGCATCGGCTACGTCGCGGTGACCTACGGCTACCAGCGCTTCGACACCACCGTCATGCTCGCCACCATCGTGATCCTGGTCGCCACCGTCGCGACCGTGCAGCTCACCGGCGACGCCCTCGTCCGCGCGACCACGCCCGGCGCCTCCCGCTCGCGGCGAGCGCCGCGGGTCGCGGCCGCCGTCTAGAACCACCACTCCTCCTCCTGCGCCCTCGGGCGCCCCTCCCGCGCGCCCGCGCACCCCCTCTTCGAAAGGCACCGCCATGTCCACTCCCGACGACCTCGGATTCGATCTCAAGAAGAAGCGCCGCTGGCCCTGGATCGCCGGAGCGGCCGTCGTCGTGGTCGGCGTCGCCTCCGCGATCGCCGTCCCGCTCCTCTCCCCCGCCGTCTCGGCCAACGAGCAGGAGGGAGCGACGCTCTACGTCGCGACCGCCGAGGGCAACGCCTCCGAGCAGGCCCTGGTCGACTTCGTCGCGAAGGAGGTGGCGCCGCGCTACGGCATCACCGTCGCCTTCAAGGGGCTCTCGGACAGCAACACCATCAACCGCGCGGTGAGCGAGGGCGAGGTCGCGGCCACGGTCTACCAGCACAAGCTCTGGCTGGGACAGGTGCTCGAGGCCAACCCCGACTTCGAGGAGGAGGCGGCCACCCCCGTCTTCCGCTGGGGCTTCGGGCTCTGGAGCGACAAGTACTCCGACGTCTCCCAGATCCCCGACGGCGGCACGGTCTCGCTCTACTCCGACCCCGCCAACGAGGCACAGGGCCTCTGGCTGCTGCAGAACGCCGGCCTGATCACGCTGAAGCCGGGCACGGAGCCGGGCACCGCGACCCAGGACGACATCGCCGAGAACCCGAAGAACCTGCAGTTCACGCTGCTCGACTTCGCCGCCCAGTCGCGCGCGCTGCCGGACCTCGACGCGGCCGTCGGCTACACCGAGTACTACCTCGCCGCCGGCATCCCGATCGAGCAGCAGATCTTCGCCCCGCAGGCCCCCGACGACTTCGCCGGGCAGCTCACCATCGGCTCGAAGTACCGCGACACCGAGAACGTGAGGAAGCTCGTCCAGGCCTTCCAGGATCCGGCCGTGCAGGAGTTCCTCGCCACGGACGAGACGGTGAAGGGGATCCTGCTGCCGATCGACGGCTGAGCAGGGCCGGAGCGACGGGGTCGCCTGAGGAGTCGCGCGCGGCTTCTCGGGCGACTCGGCGTCTGCGGACGTAGCGTGGGCTCATGAACACGTTCACTCTCCACAACGGTGTCGAGATCCCCGCCCTCGGACTCGGCGTCTTCCAGACTCCGCCCGACGAGACCCGCGCCGCCGTCGCCGCCGCGCTCGACGCGGGGTACCGGCACATCGACACGGCGGCGGCCTACGGCAACGAGCGCGAGGTGGGCGAGGCGATCGCCGGCCGCGACGACGTCTTCCTCGAGACGAAGGTGTGGATCAGCGACTACGGCTACGACGAGACGCTGCACGCCTTCGACAAGAGCGCGGGCAAGCTCGGCGTCGAGCGGATCGACCTGCTGATCCTGCACCAGGCCCTGCCCGAGGCCTTCGACCGCACCCTCGACGCCTACCGGGCGCTCGAGCGGCTGCTCGCCGACGGGAGGGTGCGGGCGATCGGCGTGAGCAACTTCATGGTCGAGCACCTCACCCGCCTGCTCGCCGAGACCGACGTCGTCCCCGCGGTGAACCAGCTCGAGGTGCACCCGTACTTCCAGCAGCGGCGGGTCGAGCGCTTCGGCTGCGAGAACGACATCCTCACCCAGGCCTGGTCGCCGATCGGCGGCATCACCGCCTACCGCGACTCCCCGCGCCGCAGCTTCGACGACCCGGTGCTCCTCGAGCTCGGCGCCAAGTACGGGAAGACGGCCGCGCAGGTGATGCTGCGCTGGCACCTGCAGGAGGGCCGCCAGGTCATCCCCAAGTCGACCCGCCCCGAGCGCATCGCCGAGAACATCGACGTGTTCGACTTCGCGCTCTCCGGCTCGGAGCTCGCCCGGATCGACGCCCTCGAGGCCGGCGTGCGCGGCGGACCGGAGCCCGAGGCCGTGACGCTGGAGGCGTACGGCCGCGACATCCCCGAGGCGTGAGGAAGGCGCCCGCGACGGGAACACCGGAGCCGTCGCGGGCGTTGCCCTCACCATGAGCGTTCCCCTCTCCATCCTCGACCTCGCCCCCATCGCCCCCGGTGAGACCGCTCGCGACAGCTTCGCCGCCTCCGTCGCCCTGGCCCAGGAGGCCGAGCGGAACGGCTACCGCCGCGTCTGGTACGCCGAGCACCACAACATGGCGAGCATCGCCTCCAGCGCGACCTCTGTGCTCATCGCGCACGTCGCCTCGCAGACCTCCACGATCCGCCTCGGCTCCGGCGGCGTCATGCTGCCGAACCACTCCCCGCTCACCATCGCCGAGCAGTTCGGCACCCTCGAGACGCTGCACCCGGGACGGATCGACCTCGGACTCGGCCGCGCCCCCGGCAGCGACCAGGCGACCTTCCGCGCGCTCCGCCGCGACCCCGACTCCTCCGAGCGCTTCCCGCAGGACGTGCTGGAGCTGCAGGCGTTCCTCGCCGGCGAGTCCCGCATCCCCGGAGTGAGCGCGACGCCCGGTGCCGGCACCCGCGTCCCCCTCTACATCCTCGGCTCCTCGCTCTTCGGCGCGCAGCTGGCCGCCGCGCTGGGCCTGCCGTACGCGTTCGCCTCGCACTTCGCTCCGGACGCGCTGCACCAGGCCGTCGCGGAGTACCGCCGCGGCTTCCGCCCCTCCGAGCAGCTCGACGCGCCCTACGTGATCGCCGGGATGAACGCCATCGCCTCCGACACCGAGGAGGACGCACAGGAGCAGTTCGCGCAGATGAAGCGCGCCCGCCTGATGATGCTGCTGCGCCAGAGCGGGCAGATCCCCGTCGGCCAGACCTTCGACGATGAGGAGCTCGACGCCCTGCTCAGCGCCCCGATCGGCGCCCACGTCGCGAGCATGACCACCTACACCGGTGTCGGCACCGGCGACCAGGTGGCTGACTACGCCGCCGACTTCGCCCGCTCCGCCGACGCCGACGAGGTCATCGTCGCCCACGCGTCGCTGCAGACGGAGGCGCGCCTGCGCTCGGTCGCTCTGCTCGCGCAGTCGAACGCGCGCGTCGCCGTCTGAGCCCGTCCGCAACCGAGGTCGAGCGGCCCGGCACCGGCCTGATGGCCACTGTCGGACGCTCCGGGCCTCGGTTGCGAACGGCCGGCCCTGGGCAGAGTGGGGGTCGGGCGGCGCACATCAGCGGACGCGAGCAGAAGTGAGCCTCTAACGGGGGCCACCTCTCGGGGCACGACCCCGGGAGGAGCGCGTCCGCGGTGCCAGGCTGAGCCCTGTGTCGACGATGACGGGCAAGCGGCGTGAGCCCGGGGACGGCCCTGCACGGTCGGCTGCCCTGCTGCTGCGGGTCTGCGCGGGCGACCGGACCGCCTTCCGGCAGCTCTACTCGCTCACCGCGGGCCGGGTCGTCTCCGTCGCGGACGCCGTGCTCGACGACCGCGCCGCCGCCGAGGAGGTCGCGCAGGAGGTCTACCTCGAGCTCTGGCGCACCGCGCGCTCGCTCGACCCGGGCCGTCCCGTGCTCGCCTTCCTGGCCCAGGTCGCGCACCGCCGTGCCGTGGATCGCGCCCGGGCGGACCGGTCGGCGCGGCGCCGGGAGCTGCAGTACACGGTCCTCGACCGGCCGCGCGATCACGAGTGGGAGCGCTCGGACGTCCGGCTGGCCCTGGCGCCCGCGGCCGGCGCGATCCGGCAGCTCGCCGCCATCCACCACGACGTCCTCTACCTCGCCTACGTCCGCGGGTACAGCCACTCCGAGATCGCGGAGGAGCTGTCGATCCCGCTCGGCACCGTCAAGACCCGGCTGCGCGACACCCTCATCCGCCTGCACACCCACCTGCAGTCCGCCGGCCCGGCGGACCCGGACGGCGGACCGGGACGGCGCATCCGGCGCTGACCGATGGCGCGGACGCCTCTGCGCCACCGGGGTCGCACGCTTCAGGACCGTGTCCGGCCCGCTCAGCCCGCCTGCGTCGCGCCCGAGACCGCGAGCCCGACGATCACCGTCAGCACCGTCGTCCACAGCGCGATCGCGACGCCCTGCCAGAGCAGGATCCGCCCTCGGCCGACTCCGGCGCCCGCCAGCATCACCGCGGTGAAGTGCGTCGGGAGCAGCAGCGGCCCCAGCAGGCTCACGCCCGGGACGCCGTAGCGGGTGAAGGCCCGCTGGAACTTCTCGCGCCGCGGAGTCGTCCGCTTCGCCTCCGAGCGGCCCGTGATCGCCGAGCGGACGCCGGTGCCCAGCAGCACGAGCAGCGCCACGCAGACGAAGTTGCCGATCGCCCCCGCAAGCCCGGCGACGACCGGGTGGATGCCGCCGATGATCCCGATGCTCGCCGCTCCCTCGCCCTCGATGAAGGGGACGGCCCCGGCCGCGGCGACGACGAGGGGCTGCACGAGCTCGGGAACGCGGCCGATCAGGTCCTGGAATCCGAGGATCGCGTCGCTGATGATCGTCATGGTCGTGCCTTCCGGTACGTGGCCCCGGCTCTCGGGACTCCTCCATCCGACCGTGTCCGCGCCCGCTGCGGCAGTGCCGCCGGGTCACCGCGTCCCGGGAGGATCGACGGCCCGAGGGGTGACAAGTGTCATGGTCGTAGCCTGGGCCGCATGGTGAACTCGACCGAGCCGGATCCGCCCGTGCGCGCGGGCCGCGGCGTCGCCGTGACCTGGTGGTACACGCTCGCGTCGGCCGCCTCCTTCGTGGTGATCGTCCTGGCCGTCTGGTCCGTGGCGGTGCTGAGCGCCGAGGCCGAGGAGTGGCGGAAGGGCGCCTACTTCCTGGGCGCGGCCGCCTGGGTCGCGGTGTTCTCGCCGACCGCGCTCGCGTACCGGCGCGCCGACCGCGAGGGCCCGGTGCGCCTCCGGGCTGCGCCGACCCTGGTCTTCTGCCTCGGAGTGGCGGCCGCGGCGCTCACCGGCACGGCCGCCGGGAGCCTCGCGCTCGGACTCTCGCTCGCCGCGACCCTGGTCGCCGTGCTGCCCTGGCAGAGCGGGGTGCGGCTCCGGGTGATGGTGCTCTGCACGATCGTCCTCGCGGTCGCGGCGGTGCTCGAGCAGACGCGAGCGGCGCCGGACGCGTCGGCCGCGCTCTCGACCCTCCTGCTGTTCGCGACGCTGCTGCCCCTGACGGTCGTCAGCGCGCTGTGGTGGTGGGACATCGTCCGCGAGCTCGACCGGGCGCGTGCCGCCGAGGGCCGGCTCGCCGCCGCCCAGGAGCGCCTGCTGCTCGCCGGCGACGTGCACGACCTCCAGGGCCACCACCTCCAGGTCATCGCGCTGCAGCTCGAGCTCGCCGAGCGCCTTCTCGGCAGCGACCCGGAGGCCGCTCTCGAGCAGCTGCGCGCCGCCCAGCGCTCGGTCGACGGCGCCCGCACCGGCACCCGCGAGCTGGCGACGCGCTTCCGCAGCGTCCCGCTCGTCGACGAGCTGGCCAACGCCGCCGACCTGCTCCGCTCGGCCGGGCTCCGCGTCGAGCTCGAGGTCGACCCGGCGGCGGCTCACGCGCCTGCCGAGACGCTCGGGCCGGTGGTCCGCGAGACGACGACGAACATCCTCAAGCACGGCGGCGGCTCCAGCGCGCGGCTGCGGCTCGCGCGGGAGCGGGACGAGTGGCGGTTCGAGGCGGTGAACGACCTGGCACCGGACGCGGAGGAGGCGGACGGGACCGGCTCGGGCGTCCTCGGCATGGCGGAGCGGGTCGAGCGGGCAGGGGGGACGCTGCGCGCCGGGGCGGTCCGCCGCTCCTTCGAGCTGGACGCGCGCCTGCCGGTGGGGAGCGACTCGTGATCCGGGTGCTGATCGCCGACGACGAGGACATGATCCGCACGGCGCTGGCCGCGCTCCTCCGCCTCGAGGAGGACCTCGAGATCGTGGGCGAGTGCCGCGACGGCGAGCAGGCGGTCGCAGAGGCGCTGCGCCTGCAGCCCGACGTGTGCCTGTTCGACGTCGAGATGCCCGGGCTCGACGGGATCGAGGCGGCGGAGCGGCTGCGCCGGGTCTCGGCGACGCGGGTCGTGGTCGTCACCCGGCACGCGCGGCCGGGGGTCCTGCGGCGAGCGCTCGGAGCGGGCGTCAGCGGCTTCCTGCCGAAGTCGCGCCGGGTCGAGGACGTCGCCGAGGTGATCCGCCAGGTCGCGAGCGGACGCCGCTACGTCGATCCGGAGATCGCCGCCGACGCCCTGGCGAGCACGCGCAGCCCGCTGACCGACCGCGAGCTCGACGTGCTCAGCGCCGGCTCCCGCGGCGAGACGATCGGCGAGATCGGCGCGGCGCTGCACCTCTCCTCCGGCACCGTCCGCAACCACGTCTCGTCGATCCTGCGCAAGCTCGACGTCGACACCCGCCAGCGCGCGGTGATCGAGGCCCGCGAGCGCGGCTGGATCTGAGCGCAGGCGCCGCGACGGCAGCCACTATGCAGGAGTCGTCGCACTCGCGCTCGAGTGCGACGACTTCTGCGTTCTCGCGAGCGGTGCCCGTCAGGCCGTCGGCGTCCAGATCCGCATCGTCGACGGTCCGCGGTTCGCCCAGCGGTGGTACGGCCGGAACTCCGCCTCGAAGCGGCGCCCCTCCTCCACCGGCACGGAGCCGTAGGGCCAGCCGGGAGCCGCCTCCCGCGCCACCAAAGACACGCGCGCTCCCTCCGCCGTCACGACGGGCGGCACCGAGGCGTCGACCGCGATGTGCTCGGTGTCCAGGCCCTCGGGCAGGTCGAGCGATTCGATCGCGAGCACGAACGGCCCGCGCTCGAGGGCGACCTGGCCGCGCACCGCGTCGATCCGGGGGTGCGGGGCGACGAAGCGGGCCGTCATCGGCAGCGAGAGCCGCACGGTGTCGCCGGCGGAGAACGCCCGGCGGACGGTGACGGTCGGCGTCGAGACCGACTCGCCGTCGAGCAGCGCCGAGCCCCGCGCGAACGGCGGCACCCGCAGCGTCAGCGCGAACTCCGCGTCCTCGAGGATCCGCACGACGATCTCGCCGTCGGCCGGGTACTCCGTCTCGACGCCCAGCGCGACGCCTCCGGTGCGCACCTCGTACGCGCCGTACTGGTGGAGCTGCACCCCGTCGTCGGTGGCGGTCGCGAAGCCGAGCTCGACGCTCGCGAGGGTGCGGGCGGTGTTGGTCGGGCAGCACGAGACCCAGAACCAGGGCGCGCGGAGGCTGGACTGCGCGCGGTCGGTCTCGCGCGACTCGTCCGGCGCCACTCCGTCGACGCGCTGCTGCAGCGTGTTCGTGTAGAAGAAGGCGCGGCCGTCGTCGCGGGTGGCGGGGAGCACCGCGTTCAGCAGCGTCCGCTCCATCAGGTCCGCGTAGCGGTGCTCGTTCGAGCCGAGCAGGAGCCGCCAGCTGAGCATCGTGGAGCCGATCGCCGCGCAGGTCTCGGCATAGGCGCGATCCGGCGGCAGCTCGTAGTCGGCGCCGAACGCCTCGTCCTGGTGGTGCGAGCCCATCCCGCCCGTGACGTAGGTGCGCCGCTCGACGGTCGCCTCCCACTGGCGGCGGACCGCCTCCTCCAGCTCGGCGTCGCCGGTCTCGACCGCGACATCGAGAGCCCCGGAGGCGAGGTAGAGGGCCCGCACCGCGTGGCCGCGCAGCACCTCCGCGTCGCGCACGGGCACGTCGTCTTGGAAGTACTCGGCGCCGAACGCGATCGGCTTCAGCGTCCCCGTCCCGCGCCGCTCCACGAACAGGCGGGCCAGCTCGAGGTAGCGCTCCTCCCCCGTCGCCCGCGCCAGCTCGGCGAGCGCCGGCTCGATCTCGGGGTGGCCGCACACGGCGACCCTCCCCTCGGGCCCGAACTCGCGGTGCACGTGGTCGGCGAGGCGCCGGGCGACCTGCGGCAGGAGGTCGTCGTGCCCGGTGCGGAGCCGCGCCACGGCGGCCTGGATCAGGTGCCCGAAGCTGTACAGCTCGTGGCCCCACTCCAGGTCGGAGTAGCGCGCACGCTGGCCGGGCCGGCCGAAGCTCGTGTGCAGGTAGCCGTCCGGGTCCTGGGCGGAGGCGACCCGCGCGACGAGGTCGTCGTACCGCTCCTGCAGCCCGGCGTCGTCGCTCCGGCCGAGCTCCCAGGCCATGGCCTCGAGGAGCTTGTAGACCTCGGAGTCCACGAACTCGATGCCCGCGTGCGCGTCGCCGCCCTCGGCGGAGGAGATCGAGCCGTCGGCCGCGCGGTCGAAGTTGCCGGCCCAGCCGACGCGCTCGATCCACGAGCGGCAGTGCTCGATGACGGCGGAGGAGTTGAGGTCCTGGTAGTGCTTCCAGAAGCCGCCGGTGAGGCGGATCTCGTCCTGGCGCAGCGGCCGGAGCACGCTCCGCGAGGGGGCGACCGGGCCGCCGAGGGCGGTGGCGGTGGGGGCGGTGAGGGTCACGGTGTCTCCTTGGAGGGACGGGTCAGTCCTTGACGGCGCCGGCGGTGACTCCCGCCGAGACGTACCGCTGGGCGACGACGAGGAGGACGGCGGCCGGGAGCGAGGCGACCACGGCGGTCGCCATGATCGAGTTCCACTCCTGGTTGTTGTTGCCGATGTACTTGTAGATGCCGAGGGTGATCGGCTGGAGCTTCCCGCCGCTGTCGAGCGTCGAGGCGAAGATGAAGTCCGACCAGGCCCAGAGGAACGCGAACAGCGAGACGGTGACGACGGAGTTGCGGCTGATCGGCATGATCACCGAGGTGAAGGTGCGCCAGGCGCTCGCTCCGTCCATCCGCGCCGCCTGGGTCAGCTCGTCGGGGATCCCCGACATGAAGGCCGTGAAGATCAGCACGCCGAACGGCACCGCGATGGTGGAGTCGGCCACGATCAGGCCCGGAATCGAGTTGAGCAGTCCCAGGTTGAGGTAGATGGCGTAGAAGCCCATCGCCATGATGATCGCCGGGATCATCTGCGCGATCAGCAGCACGAACGAGAGCGCCTGCCCGCCGCGGGGCCGCAGCTTCGCCAGCGAGTAGGCGGCGGGAGCGGCGATCGCCACGGTCAGCAGCACCGTGCCGAGGCCGACGACGAGGCTGGTGCCCAGGTAGGGCAGCTGCTCGCTCAGCACCGCCTGGTAGCCGGTGAACGTGGGCGAGAACGGGAACCAGTCCGGCGGATCCTTCCGCATCGAGCCGGTCGGAGTGAGGGAGACGTTGATCATCCAGTAGACGGGGAACAGCATGACCGCCGTGAGGGCGATCCCGACCACCGTCAGGTACCAGGGGCGTCGGGCGGTCACGAGTCGGCCTGCTTCCGCTGGACCCGGATGTACACGAGACCGAAGACGAGGGCCAGGATGATCAGCAGGTTGCCGACGGCCGCGGCCGGTCCGAAATCGGGCAGCATCGAGCCGAAGCCGAGCTGGTACGTCCAGGTGGCGAGCGTGGTCGAGGAGTCGGCGGGGCCGCCCTTCGTCATGATCCAGATGATGTCGAACACCTTCAGCGTGTAGACGAGGCCGAGCAGGATCGTGATCGCCGACACCGGCCGCAGCAGCGGCAGCGTGATCCGCCAGAACTGCTGGGCGCCGGTCGCGCCGTCGAGCGAGGCCGCCTCGTAGAGGTCCTGCGAGATGTTCTGCAGGCCGGAGTAGAGGATCACCAGGTTGAACGGGATGCCGATCCAGATGTTCGCGATCAGGACCGCGATCAGCGAGGTGGTCGGCGAGGTGAGCCAGTTGATCTGGCCGATCCCGAACGACTCCAGGAACGCGTTCACGATGCCGGAGTCGCTGTTGAGCATCCACGACCAGGTCGAGGCCGAGACGATCAGCGGCAGGAGCCACGGCACCAGGAACAGCGCCCGGAGCGTGCTCGCGAGCGGGAAGCGGCGGTAGAAGAACACGGCGAGCGCCAGCCCCAGCGTGAACTGGAAGAGGAGCGAGACGCCGGTGAAGACCGCCGTGTGCAGCAGCGCCGGGCCGAAGGTCGCGTCCTGGAACACCTGGACGTAGTTGTCGAACCAGACGAAGGGCGCGTTCCCCTGCACGAACGAGCGGACCGTGTAGTCCTTCAGGCTCAGCTCGAGGTTGCGGTAGAGCGGGAACGCGTAGAAGACGAGCAGGTAGGCGACGAGCGGGGCGAGGAACGCCCACGCGACCAGACGGCCGCCTTCGGGTCGCCAGCGGCGCCGACGGCTCTCGGCGGCCGGGGCGGGCGGGGCCGGCGGCTCGGTGCCGCGCCGCAGAAGGCGGGCGGTCTCGGTGGCAGTGGTCATGGTCTCTCCCGTCCCCCCGGCCGGTGCGCGGAGCACCGGCCGGAGGGACCTCGTTCGGGGAGCGGGAGCCCCCGGTCGTCCTACTTCGTGGCGGATTCGGCGGCCGACTGGGCGGCCTTCAGGGCGTCCTCGGGAGACTGCGAGCCGCTGAGCACGGTCTGCACCGCGCCCCACAGCTGCTCCGAGATCTTCGGGTACTTCGTGCCGAGGTCGTCCGAGGTGCGGCCCTTCGCGGCCTGCACGGCGGTGACCCACGGCTCGAGGTCGGCGTTGCCGGCGACCTGCTCCTGCTGCGCCTCGGCCGTCGGCGCGATGTACGAGAGCGTGTTGTCGGTCGTGACCAGGCTCTCCGTCGAGGTCAGGCACTCGGCGATCTGCTTCGAGGTCTCGTAGCGCGCCGTGTCCGACTGCACCGGGAGGGTGAGGAACTCGCCTCCGGTCGGTGCGGGGGCCGCTCCGCCGTCCTTCGACGGGATGGTCAGGACGCCGTAGTCGATGCCCGAGGCCTTCGCGTTGGCCAGCTGCCAGGTGCCGTTCTCGCCGAAGGCGTACTCGCCGGTCTCGAACTCCTGCCAGCTCGTGGTCTGCGTGTTGCCGATCACAGAGTTGGGCGCGTAGCCCTTCTCGAGCCAGTCGCTCCAGAGCGAGACGGCGTCGACCGCGGCGGGCGAGTCGAGGTCGGTCAGCTCGGCGCCGGAGCCCCAGAACCACGGCAGGAACTGGAAGGTCCCCTCCTCCGTGCCGATGCCGGAGAACGTGATGCCCTTGCCGCCGGAGGCGGTGACCTTCTCGAGCGCGTCGGTCAGCCCGGCCCAGTCGGTGATGGAGGCGGCGTCCACGCCGGCCTTCTCGAGCACGGCCTTGTTGTAGTACAGCGCGAGCGTGTTGGCGCCGATCGGCACGCCGAAGGTGTCGCTGCCGGTCTGGCCGGCCGCGAGGATGTTCGCGTCGATCCCCTCGGTGGAGAGCCCGGACTCGGCGGTCGTGGTCAGGATGCCCGACTCCGCGAGCGTCGAGACAACGGGGTTGTCGACGAGCAGGAGGTCGGGCGAGTTGCCCTGCTGACCGGCGAGCAGCGCCTTGTTGGTCAGGTCGGTGGTGTCGTAGCCGGTGCGCTCGACGGTGACGCCGGCCTCGGTCCCGCAGGAGTCGATGAGCTTCGCCCAGTCGGACGACTCGTCGAACTGGGGGTACGGGTCCCAGAACGTGTAGCTGCCTCCCGCGGCGGAGCCGGAGTCTCCCCCGGAGCCGCTCGCGCAGCCGGTCAGTGCGGCGGCGGCCGTCCCCAGCAGGACGGCGGCGGCGAGGCCCCGAGCGTGCTTCCTCGTCTTCACGGATGATCCCTTCGTCGTTGACGGATTCCTCGGCAGTCGTCCCGATCGTCTGCGCCGGGCCGAAACTACTTTCTGTCGGGTAAACCTAGGCAGGGGCGGTCAGCGCGTCAAGAGATGCGACCTTTTCGGTCTTTTCGGTTTTTCGCCGGAGTCGTGCGAGGATCGACGCGGCGGCCCGCCGGGCCCGGAACGGAGGCGCGGTGCCACCACGCAAGCCCACCGGCACCATCACGCTCACCGACGTGGCGGCCGCCGCCGGCGTCTCGATCGCCACAGCCTCCAAGGCGCTCAACGGCCGCGACCAGGTGCGCGCCGAGACCCGCCAGCGCGTGCTGGACGCCGCCGAGGCCCTCTCCTTCACCCCGAACCCGTTCGCGCAGGCCCTCAACTCCCGGCGCACGGGCACTATCGGGATGCTCACGAACGACCTCGACAACCGTTTCGTGCTCCCCGTGCTGCTCGGCGCCGAGGACGCGTTCGGCGCCGGATCGACGTCGGTGCTCCTCTGCGACGCCCGCGGCGACTCGATCCGCGAGCAGCACCACATCAAGAACCTGCTCGCCAAGCGCGTCGACGGGATCGTGGTGCTCGGCCGGACGACGAACCCGCGCCCTTCGATCACCCGCACCATCCCGGTGCCGGTCGTCTACGCCTATGCGCCCTCGGAGGATCCGCGCGACTCCTCCTTCACGCCCGACAACGTGCAGGCCGGCGTCCTCGCCGCCCGCCACCTGATCGAGCGCGGACGGACGAGGATCGCCCTCGTCAACGGCGAGCCGAGCTACACCGCCGCGCACGACCGCGCCCGGGGCGTCGAGCAGGCGCTGACGGAGGCGGGGCTCCCGCTGGTCGGCGGCGGCGTCCTCTTCGGGCAGTGGTCCGAGAGCTGGGGCCGCCAGTGCGCAGAGACGCTGCTGCGCGCGCATCCGGACCTCGACGCGATCATCTGCGCGAGCGACCAGATCGCCCGCGGCACCCTCGACCACCTGCGCGAGACCGGCCGGCGGGTGCCGCAGGACGTGGCCGTCGTCGGCTTCGACAACTGGGACCTCCTCGTCGAGGCCGCCCGCCCGCCGCTCTCGAGCATCGACATGATGCTCGACACGCTCGGCCGCGCCGCCGCGGAGGAGCTCTCGAACGCGATCCACGGACGTCCGACCGCGGGCGTGCAGGCCATGCCCGTCCGCTTCGTGCCGCGGGAGTCCTCCGGCTGACGCCCCCGCCCTCCGCGAGAACGCGGAGGACACCGCCTGCTCAGCGGTGTCCCGACGCTCGGAGCGGCGTCTCGACGCACGAGCGGGCCAGCGCGCATCGGCGAGGACACCGGAGGGACGGGCGGAGCGCGATCGTGGGCGCAGACGTGCGCCGGACCCCTCGGGAGTCCGGCGCACGGCCTGGCGGTGATCAGCTGCCGGTGATCAGCCGGGATCAGCTCCCGGTGCGTTCACCGCGGCATCGGAGGGTGAGGAGCATCAGACCGCCGCCGAGCAGGGCGAGCAGGCCCAGCACTCCGGCGGTCGCCGTCGCTGCGGCGTCCACTCCGGTCGAGGCGAGAGCCGGACCGCGGGGACCGTTCGACCCGGACACGGGAACGACCGCGGCGTAGGAGGGCGCCGGTCGCGGCGCTGTGGTCGCGGTCGGAGTGGGCGAGGCCGTGGGCGTCGCGGTCGGCGTGGGGGTGGGGGTCGCCGTCGGAGCCACGGTCGGGGTCGCCGTCGGCGTGGTCGTCGGCGTGACCGTCGGAGCCACGGTGGGCGCGATCGTCGGAGTCACCGTCGGAGTGACGGTGGGCGCGATCGTCGGAGTCACCGTCGGAGTCACCGTCGGCACGACGGTGGGAGTCACCGTCGGAGTCACCGTCGGCACGACGATGGGAGTCACCGTCGGGGTGACGGTGGGAGTCACGGTCGGCGTGACAGTGGGTGTGACCGTCGGCGTCACGGTCGGCGTGACGGTGGGGGTCACGGTCGGCGTGACGGTGGGGGTCACCGTCGGGGTCACGGTCGGAGTGATGGTCGGCGTCACGGTCGGCGTGACCGTGGGGGTCACGGTCGGCGTCACGGTCGGCGTGACCGTCGGGGTCACGGTCGGCGTGACCGTCGGCGTCACGGTCGGCGTCACGGTCGGCGTGACCGTCGGCGTCACGGTCGGCGTGATCGTCGGCGTCACGGTCGGCGTGATGGTCGGAGTCGCCGTCGGCGACGATCCGCCGTCGGTGGGCTCGCAGCCCGGCTCGGTGAAGTCGTTGGAATCGAGCGTGACCGCTCCCGTGCGGGCCAGTGCGCGGCCCTCGACGGAGACGCCCGTCGTCACCGTGATCGAGACCGAGGCGAGCACGGAGCCCACGAAGTCCGAGTCGGTGCCGAGAGTCGCGGAGCTGCCGATCTGCCAGTAGACGTTGCAGGCCTGCGCTCCGTTGATCAGGGCCACCGTGCTCGACGACGCCGTCGTCAGCGTCGACGCGGCGCGGATCACGAAGACCGCCTCGTTGACGCCCTCGGCGTCGAGCGTGAGCGTCCCCGTCACTCCGACCGGTCCGGCCGCGGTGTAGACCCCGGGCTTCAGCGTGCTGCCGCCGATCTCGGCGTCGATCTGCGCGGTCGTCGCCTGCGAGGCGAGCTGTCCGTAGTCGGTGCCCACGTCGGCCTGGGCCTGAGCCGCCTCCGCGTCTCCGCGGTGGATCACTCCGCCTGTCCGCCCGGGCGGGAACCCGGTGACGGCGGTCAGCGGGCTGACCCGACGTTCTGGTCGAGGACGCTCGACCCCGTGTTCGTCACGGTCGACGCGGCCAGGACCGAGTAGTCCTCCGCCGTGCCGAGGTCCGGAGCCGTGGCCGCCTGCGCCGAGACGCCGGCGAAGAGCGCGGCGCCGACGACGGCGAGGACGACACCCGTCCCGATCGCCCCTCTTCTGCGGTTCTGCCGATGACGGCGGAGCGAGGTGCGAGAGGACACGTGCGGCATGAGGCCAGCGATCTGCCCACGTCAGCGTGTGCTCAATAACCCGAGGTGGGAGGCTCGAACCGTAGGTCGCGCTCCTCGCCCGTCTCTACGCCGCGACCCTGACGGGGGCAGGATCCGCCGACGACGTCCCCCGACCCGGGACATCCTCGCCACCGGAGTCCTCGCGCCGGTGACGGCGGAACCGGCCGGCGGAGCGGATCAGCGGTGACGCCCGCGGCACCCGAACCGGTCGGAGTGCCGCGCGGCTGCCCGGGAGCCCTCAGCCGAGAGCCGCCACCCGCTCGATCACGCCCTCGCCCAGCCGGGCGACGTACCCCTCCGGATCCGGCCCGGCCGGGGCCAGCTGCACGTGGTCGATCCCCAGCGCCGCGTACTCCTCCATCGCGCGGACGAAGCCGTCGGGGTCGCCGATCGGATCGCCGCCCCCGGTGATGGTCTTCGTGATCGTCGCGTAGTCGCGCCCGAGGTCGTCGCAGTGCCGCTTCAGCACGTCGAGCTTGTGCGCCACGTCGTCCGCGCCGGTGCCGAACAGGTTGCAGGCGTCGCCGTACTGAGCGACCAGCCGCAGCGTCTTCCTCTCGCCTCCGCCGCCGATGAGGATGGGCGGGCCGGGCAGCTGGATCGGCGCCGGGTGGTTCAGCGTCTCGGCGAGCCGGTAGTGCGTCCCCTCGAACGGCCCGTCGTCGTCGCTCCACATCTGACGGCAGATCCGCAGCGTCTCCTCCAGCCGCTCGAACCGCTCCTTCAGCGGCGGGTACGGCACGCCGAGCCCGAGGTGCTCGCGCTCGTACCAGGCGGCGCCGATGCCGAGCATCGCGCGCCCGCCGGAGAGCACGTCGAGGGTGGTGACGATCTTCGCGAGCAGTCCCGGATGGCGGTACGTCACGCCGGTGACGAGGAGCCCCAGCCGCATCCGCTCCGTCCGGCCGGCGACGAAGCCGAGCGAGGTGTAGCCCTCGAGCATCGGATCCTCGCTCGTCGCGAAGTGCTCCATCTGGAAGTAGTGGTCCATCAGCGTGAACCAGGCGCAGCCGACGTCCTCGGCCGTCCGCGCGGTCGCTCCGAGGATCGGCGCGATCTGCGCACTCCCCCCGGGCAGAGTGAAGTTCATGAAGTGAATGCCGAGCTGCACGCGCGTCTCCTGTCGTCCCGGGATGTCCAGGAGCCAGTGTGCGCCGAGCCACCGCTCAACACGCCGACGCGCCCGCCTCTGAGCGGCGTCTCATCCGTTCCGCGGCGTCTCGGCCGATCGCACCCGCCGAGGGGCGGTCGCCCTCACTCGCAGACGCGGAAGCGGTTCCGGTCGAACCCGACGACGTCGCCGACGGCGAGCTGGCGGCCGCGGCGCAGATCGACCTCGCCGTTCACGGTCACCATCCCCTCGGCGACCGCCTCCTTGGCCTCGCCGCCCGAGAGGATCCCCGCGAACTTGAGGAACTGGCCCAGGCGGATCGACCCGCCGCCCAGCGGGACGTCGACGGGCTCGGGAACGGCAGCGGCGCCTGTCACGTCAGACCGCCGGGATGTCGGCGAAGCGCGAGAAGTGGCCGTGGAAGCCCACAGTGACCGTGCGGGTCGGGCCGTTGCGGTGCTTGGCGACGATGAGGTCGGCCTCGCCCGCGCGCGGGTTGTCCTTCTCGTAGGCGCTCTCGCGATGCAGGAGGATCACCATGTCGGCGTCCTGCTCGATCGAGCCGGACTCGCGGAGGTCCGAGATGGCGGGGAGCTTGTCGGCGCGCTGCTCGGGGCCTCGGTTCAGCTGCGAGAGCGCGATGACCGGCACCTGCAGCTCCTTCGCGAGGAGCTTGAGGGCACGGGAGAACTCCGAGACCTCCTGCTGGCGGCTCTCGACCTTCTTGCCGGAGGTCATCAGCTGCAGGTAGTCGATGACGACCATCTTGAGCCCGACCCGCTGCTTGAGCCGGCGGCACTTCGCCCGGATCTCGACGAGGGTCATGTTGGGCGAGTCGTCGATGTAGAGCGGCGCGTCGTTGATCCGGCCGCGGGTGGAGGCGATGGTCGTCCAGTCGCGCTGGTCGACCGTGCCCTTGCGCATGTGCTGCAGCGGCACGGACGCCTCGGCCGAGAGGAGGCGCATCGCGATCTCGCTGCGCCCCATCTCGAGGGAGAAGAAGATCGTGGCCATGTTGTGCTTGATCGCGGCGGCGCGGGCGAAGTCGAGCGCCAGCGTCGACTTTCCGAGCGCGGGGCGCGCGGCGACGATGATCATCTGCCCGGCGTGGAAGCCGTTGGTCAGGTCGTCGAGGTCGGCGAAGCCGGTGGGGACGCCGGTGAAGCTGCCGTCCTTGTGAGCGGCCGCCTCGATCTCGTCGATCGCGACGGTCACCGCGTCGGTCAGCGGGACGTAGTCCTCCGCCGTCTCGGAGCCGGTGACGTTGTAGATCTCGGCCTGCGCCGTGTTGACCAGGTCGAGCACCTCGCCCTCGCCCTGGTAGCCCATCTGCGCGATGCGGGTGCCCGCCTCGACGAGGCGGCGCAGCAGAGCGCGCTCGGCGACGATGGAGGCGTAGTACCCGGCGTTGGCCGCGGTGGGGACCATCGAGGTGAGCGTGTGCAGGTAGTCGGCGCCGCCGGCCCGCTGCAGCTCGCCCTGCTTCGTGAGCTCGTCGGTGACCGCGATGACGTCGGTCGGCTCGCCGTGCGAGTAGAGGGCGAGGATCGCGTCGAAGACGATCTCGTGCTTGGGGATGTAGAAGTCGGTGCCCTTGACGCTCTCGACGACATCGGCGACCGCGTCCTTCGAGAGCAGCATGCCGCCCAGCGCCGACTGCTCGGCGAGGAGGTCGTGCGGAGGGGTCCGCTCGTTCCCGCGCGACTCGCCGCGGTCACCGCGACCGTCCCGTCCGTCCGAGCCGGGTACCGCCAGGTGCGCGATCGTCATGCCTTCGCCTCCTCCTGTCGGGTGCTGCGCGTCCGGTCGAGCCGGTGCCGGGATCCGGTCTACCAGCGACCTCCGACAGCGGCGCACGGGCGCCTGCCCGCACCCCTCGCGGGGCGCTGCGCCACCCTACGGACCGCCGCCCGCGGCACGCAAACCGCCCTGTGGAGAGAGCTGTGCAGAACCGAGGGGAAACGCCGGGCCCACTGTGGGCAACGTGTGGACAACCCTGTGGGATCAGCGGCCCTCAGCAAGTTTTTTCCGGCTCTTGACCAGGCATTTCCTGCTTTCCACAGGTGTGTGGGGAAAAGAGTCTCAAGATCACAGTGAAGGTTGGTCCCGCCGGAGGGTGTATGTGGATGGAGCTGTGGAGAACGGGAACGACGAAGGGCGGTGCGAGGGGACTCGGAAGTCCCGTCGCACCGCCCTCCGCGGCGTTCTCGCGGCCTTACTTGGCCGCGACCACCTGCAGCTTCACAGTGGCCTGGATGTCGTCGCGCAGACGCACCACGGCCTCGTGCTCGCCGACGTGCTTGATCGCGTTCGAGATGACGATCTTGCGCTTGTCGAGTTCGCCGAATCCGGCCGCCGCCACCGCGTTCGCGATGTCGGAGGTCTTCACCGAGCCGAACAGGCGGCCGTCCTTGCCGGCCTTGACCGTCAGCTTCACGCGGTTGGCCTCGAGGACCTGCTTGGTGTGCTGGGCCTCTTCGATGGTCTTGTGCTCACGAGCGGCTCGCGCCGACTTGATCTGCTCGACCTGCTTCTCGCCACCGCGGGTCCACGCGACGCCGAAGCCCTGCGGGATGAGGTAGTTGCGGGCGAACCCGTTCTTCACGTCGACGACGTCGCCGGCCGAGCCGAGTCCGTCGACCTCGTGGGTCAGGATGACCTTGGACATACCGTTACCTACCTTCCGCTGCCGGCGTAGGGCAGGAGCGCCATCTCGCGGGCGTTCTTGACGGCACGGGCGATGAGGCGCTGCTCCTGAACGGAGACGCCGGTGATACGACGGGCGCGGATCTTCCCGCGCTCCGAGATGAACTTGCGGAGGGTCGCGACGTCCTTGTAGTCGATGACACCCACGCGGACCGACTTCGCGGGGGCCGCGTTCTTCGCGCCCTTGCCGCGGATCGGCTTGCGGCGGTCGCCGCTGCTCTTTCCAGCCATAGTGGTTTCCTTAGATTCTGGTTCGCCCCTGCCCCGCCGCGAGCGATCGCGGTGCGGGGGAGGCGTGATTCAGGTGAGGAGAGCGTCCGAGCCGAGGCTCAGAACGGCGTCTCGTCGTTGTAGCTGCCCGGCGTGCTCCACACGTCGCCACCGGCGGGAGCGCTCGGCGCCCACGGCTCCTCGGCCTGACCGCCACGGTTGCCGCCGGCGTTGCCGGAGCCCCCCTGACCGCCGCCGCCGAAGCCGCCCTGGCCGCCGCCGATCTGACCGCCGTTGCCCTGGCCGCCACCGGCCTGGCCTCGTCCGCCTCCACCGGAGGCGCGCGTGACCTGCGCGGTCGCGTAGCGCAGCGAGGGCCCGATCTCGTCGATCTCGAGCTCGATGCTGGTGCGCTTCTCGCCTTCCTTCGTCTCGTAGGAGCGCTGCTTCAGGCGGCCGGTCGCGATGACGCGGCTGCCCTTGGTCAGCGTTCCTGCGACGTTCTCGGCGAACTCGCGCCAGACGGAGGCGCGGAGGAACAGCGCTTCGCCGTCCTTCCAGTCGTTCGCCTGACGGTCGAAGGTGCGCGGCGTGGAGGCGATGGTGAAGTTCGCGACCGCGAGCCCGCCCTGCGTGTAGCGCAGCTCGGGGTCGGCGGTGAGGTTCCCCACCACGGTGATGATCGTCTCGCCGGCCATGAGCGCTACGCCTTGGGAGCGGCCGAGGCCTTGGCAGCCTTGCGGGCGGCCTTCTCGTCGGCGAGCTTCGCGGCGGCCGCGACCTGGGCGATGCCCTCTTCGGCCCGCAGCACCTTGGTGCGCATGACGGCCTCGGACAGCTTCAGCTGACGGTCGAGCTCGTTCGCTGCGGCGGAGGTCGACGTGAAGTCGACGACGGCGTAGATGCCCTCGGACTTCTTGTTGATCTCGTACGCCAGACGACGGCGGCCCCAGACGTCGACCTTGTCGATGGATCCACCATCGGTGCGGATGACGTTGAGGAACTTGTCGAGACTCGGAGCGACGGTGCGCTCATCGATCTCGGGGTCCAGGATGACCATGATCTCGTACTGATGCGTCACTAACCCACCTCCTTCGGACTGAACGGCCACGGTATTTCCGTGACAGGAGGGTATGTAGCATCTGCCCACTCCCGCGGACGCGAGTGCGTCTGGTCGTGGACAACCTGTACAGACTACAACAGGAGCGCCGCGACGCGCCGGACGGATCCGTTCGAGGCGCACCACCCCGGGTGCAGGGCGAGGCGGGCACGGGGCCGGGCTCAGCGCCTCAGCGCGACGCCCACCACTCGCGGAGCCGCTGCGTCGCGACCTCCTCGCCGAGCGGACCCTCCTCGAGCCGCAGCTCCAGCAGGAACCGGTACGCCTGCCCGACCTCGGGGCCCGGGGCGAGGCCGAGGATCTCCATGATCCGCGTGCCGTCGAGGTCGGGGCGCTTGGAGGCGAGCTCCTCCTTCTCGGCGAGCTCCGCGATGCGCGCCTCGAGGTCGTCGTAGGCGTGCGCGAGCCGGTCGGCCTTGCGGCGGTTGCGCGTGGTCACGTCGGCGCGGGTGAGGATGTGCAGCCGCTCGAGCAGGGGCCCGGCGTCGGTCACGTAGCGGCGCACCGCGGAGTCGGTCCACGCGCCGTCCGTGTACCCGAAGAAGCGCAGGTGCAGCTCGATGAGGCGGGCCACGTCCTTCATCGTCTGGTTGTCGAACTTCAGTGCGCGCATCCGCTTGATCGCGAGCTTGGAGCCGACCAGGTCGTGGTGGTGGAAGCTCACCGCTCCGCCCGGCTCGAGCCGCCGCGTGGCCGGCTTCCCGATGTCGTGCAGGAGGGCGGCGAGCCGCAGCACGACGTCGGGCGCGGCTCCGGGGTGCCGCGACTCCTCCAGCGCGATCGCCTGCTCCAGCACGGTGAGGCTGTGGGTGTAGACGTCCTTGTGGTGGTGGTGCTCGTCCTGCTCCAGGCGCAGCGCGGGCAGCTCCGGGAGGAAGCGACCGGCCAGACCGGTGTCGACGAGCAGCTCCAGGCCGGCACGGGGCGAGGCGGTCGCGAGGAGCTTCCGCAGCTCCTCCTGCACGCGCTCCGCCGAGACGTCGTCGATCCGGCCGGCGAGCTCGGCCATCGCCCACTCGACCTCGTCGGTGGTGCGGAATCCGAGCTGCGAGGTGAAGCGCGCGCCGCGGAGCATCCGGAGCGGATCGTCGCCGAAGGAGAGGTCGGCGGGGGAGGGGGTGCGCAGCCGGCCGGCGAGCAGGTCCTCCACTCCTCCCGAGGGATCGACGAGGACGACCTCCGGGAGCCGCAGCGCCATCGCGTTGACCGTGAAGTCGCGCCGCACCAGGTCGCCCTCGAGCGAGTCGCCGAACTCGACCTCGGGCTTGCGGCTCACCCCGTCGTAGCTGTCGCTGCGGTAGGTCGTGATCTCGACCGTCTCGCCGGCCACGCGAGCGCCGATCGTGCCGAAGGCCCGGCCGATGTCCCAGTGCGCCTCGGCGATCGGAGCGACGATCCGCACGATGTCGTCGGGGCGTGCGGAGGTGGTGAAGTCGAGGTCGTGCACGCCGTGGCCGAGGAAGGCGTCGCGGACCGGGCCGCCGACCAGCGCGAGCTCGTGGCCCTGGGCTGCGAACGCCTCCGCCAGCCGCGTCACCGTGGGCGTCCCCGCGAGCGCGCGGAGGGTCTCGAGAGCGGTCTGGACGCTGTGCATTCGCACGATCCTAGTGGCGGGGGGTGTCCCGTCAGCGGGTGACCGTGCCAGGGGGTTACGCGGGGGAACCGCCTGCACAGCGGACGCACCGCCTGCCCCGAGGAGGGCTGCCCGTAGAATCACCCGCATGGAGGCCGAGTGAGTCCGATGCATCGGCGCGACCCCTCCCTCCGCTCCCGCCGCTCGCGGGCGGCCCTCCTCCTGCTCCGCTCGGCAGGTGCTGCCGCCCTCGCGCTCGGCCTGACCGGCGTGGCCTCCCCCGCCCTCGCGGCCCCGGTCACCGCCGCGACGGCGACCTCGACGCCCGCTCCCGGCACCGTCACCACGACCGCCGGGGTCGGCAGTGACGGCGTCCTGCGGCCCGGCCAGGACCTCGAGCTCTCGATCGCCGTGCGCAACGGCACCACCGAGGCGATCGACAGCGCCGACGTGACGGTCGCCCTCTCCTACGCCACCCTCGACACCCGCGCGGAGCTGCACGACTGGCTCGACGCCGAGGCCGACAACGACACCGACCCGGTCCGTGCGACCGCCCAGCTGCGCCTGCTGCCCTCCAGCACCGCCGAGGCCGGCCTCACCGTGCCGGTCGACCAGATCCCCTTCTCCAACGACCGGACCGCGCTCGGCACCCACGCCGTCCTCGTCACGGTCACCGGTCCGGGTGGTGTCGTCTCGACCGCTCGCACCGCCGTCGAGCTGACCGACGACGCGGTGGCCCCGGAGCGCGAGACCGGCGTCAGCGTCCTCGTCCCGCTCACCGTCCCGGACACGGCCGACGGCCTGCTCTCGGCCGAGGCCCTCGCCGACTACACCGACGGCACGGGGACCCTCACCCGGCAGCTCGACGCGGTCGCGGGGAAGGGCGTCACGATCGGGGTCGACCCGCGCATCCTCGCTTCGATCCGCATTCTCGGCAGCGCCGCTCCGGAGTCCGCCCTCGACTGGCTCGACCGGCTGCAGTCCGTGCCGAACGAGCGCTTCGCCCTGCCGTACGCCGACGCCGACGTCTCGGTCCAGGCGCAGGCCGGGCTCTCCGCGCTCCTCTCTCCCACCTCCTTCGAGTACGCGATCGACGACACCCGCTTCGCCGCGGTCCCCGGCACCGCCAGCCCGGCGCCCACGGTCGCCGTCGACTCCGACCAGCCGGCCGAGGACCTGCCGGCGCGTCCGAGCACCGAGTCGCTGCTCGCCTCCGACTGGAGCACCTCCCTCGGCAGCGTCGCCTGGCCCGACGAGGGCACCCTCCGCGGGTCGGACCTCGACGTCTACGCGGCCAGCGGCATGAACCGCACGGTCGTCCCCTCCTCCGGTCTCCTGCTGCCGGAGGAGGTGACCACGACCTCGCGCGCCACCGTCGGCGACTCGGACCTGGTGGTGGCCGACTCGCGCCTCACCGAGGCGTTCGACGCGGCCGCCACCGCCACCGACGACACCGAGTGGCGCGCCCGCATGTCCGAGATCGCCACCGATCTCGCCGAGGTGCAGGAGGAGGGGACCGCCCCGGACGTCGTGCTCACCCTCGGCCGCGGCTCGGCGATCGGCGCCGCGCGCCTCTCCGAGACCCTCGACGCGATCGAGTCGCTGCCCTGGGCCCGCGGAGTCGCCCTCTCCACCGCCCTCGCCGTCCCCGCGACCGAGGGCGCGAGAGTCGTCGACTCGCCGGAGTCGGAGTCGCGGCTCGACCGGGTGCGCGACCTGCTCGACGCCGGCTCCGAGGTCGAGGCGTTCTCCTCCGTGCTGCAGGAGCCGGAGCTGCTGTCGGGCAAGAGCCGCAACGACGTGCTGGCGCTGCTCTCGGTGACCTGGCGCGGAGACGGCAGCGGCTGGGGCGACGCCGTCGGCGCGGCCATGACCGAGGCCGACCGGACGCTCTCGCTGGTGTCGATCGACGCGACCGGCAGCATCCTGCAGGTCTCCCGCGACTCGAGCATCCCCGTGTACGTCCGCAACGAGCTCCCCTGGCCGATCGCCGTCCGCATCCAGGCCTCGACCTCGAACGCCGTCCTCGACATCGACGAGGAGGCGATCGAGACCACCGAGATCGACGCCCGCTCGCAGGGCCGCGTCCTCATCCCCGTGAAGGCCCGGGTCGGCAACGGCGAGACGAGCCTCGGCCTGCAGCTGACCTCGGCGCAGGGCGTCCCCATCGGCACCCCCACGGGCATGACGACCAGCGTCCGCGCCGACTGGGAGACCGTCGGCACCCTGGTCATCGGGATCGCGCTCGTCGTCGTCTTCGGAGCCGGCATCCTCCGCAACATCCGCCGTCGCCGTCGAGGCGACACCCCTGAGGACGAGGAGGACCCGAACGCCGTGCTCGAGGTCCAGCCCGATCTCGACGACCAGCGATCGGACCCGCGTGGCTAGCTTCTCCCTCGGACGCGCGAGCGCCGTCCTCGCCTCCGGCACGATGGTCTCGCGGATCCTCGGCTTCATCATGTCGATCGTCATGGCGAACACGATCGGAGCCGCGGTCGCGCCGGGCGCGGACGCCTTCACGACGGCGAACCTGCTCCCCAACACGATCTACTCGATCATCGCGGGCGGCGCTCTGAACGCCGTCCTCGTCCCGCAGATCGTGCGGGCGGGCCTCGACGCCGACGGCGGCCGCGGCTACATCAACCGCCTGCTGACCCTGGCGCTCGGCCTGCTCCTGGTGACCACGATCGCCGCCACGGTCCTCGCTCCCCTGCTCGTGCGCCTCTACGCGCCCGGCTACGGACCGGAGCAGTACCAGCTGGCCGTCGCCTTCGCGTTCTGGTGCCTGCCGCAGGTCTTCTTCTACGGCCTCTTCACGATCCTCGGCGAGGTGCTCAACGCCCGCGGCTCGTTCGGCCCCTTCACCTGGGCGCCCGTGCTGAACAACGTCGTGGTGATCGCCGGGCTCGTCGCCTTCATGGTGCTGTTCGGCGCCGATCCGGAGGGGAACCGTCCGGTCGACTCGTGGTCCCCGGCGATGGTCACCCTCCTCGGCGGGAGCGCGACACTGGGCATCGTCGTCCAGTCGCTGTTCCTGATGATCTTCTGGCGGAGGGTCGGCCTCAGCTACCGCCCCGACTTCCGCTTCCGGGGCGTCGGCCTCGGCACGGCCGGGCGGATGTCGCTGTGGTCGTTCGCCACGGTGCTGCTGACCATCGTCGCCGGCATCGTCGAGAGCCAGGTCTCCTCCACCGCGTCCGGCGAGGGGCCCTCGGCCGCGGCGCTGCAGAAGGCGTGGCTGATCTTCATGCTGCCCCACTCGGTCATCGCGATCTCGATCGCCATGGCCTACTTCACCAAGATGAGCGGCCACACCGCACGGGGGGAGATGAAGGAGTTCCGCTCGGACGTCTCCACCTCGCTCCGCCTGGTGCTGATGATGCTCGTCTTCGCCGCCGCCGCGATCGTCGTGGTCGCGGTGCCGTTCGGCTCCGTCTTCACCGACTCGTTCGCGGACGCGCAGGCCATCGGAGCGATCGCCATGGCCTACGTGATCGCCCTGCCGCTGTTCTCCTCGATCGCCATCATGCAGCGCGCGTTCTACGCCCTGAGCGACGGAGCGCGGCCGTTCCTGTTCACCCTGGTGCAGGTCGTCGTGGCGGTCGCCGGGTACCTGATCGTGCTCCGGCTCCCCGCCGACCGCACCGCTGTCGGCATCGCCGCTGCGACCTCGCTCGGCATCTGCGTGCAGGCCCTCGTGGCGGCCCTCCTCCTGCGCCGCCGGCTCGGCGGCCGCGGAGGCAGGCGGATCCTCGTCAGGCTCGCGCAGTTCGTCCTCGCCGCGGTGCCCTCCGCCGCCGCCGGCTACGGCGTCCTGGTCGCCCTCGGCGGCACGCGCGCGGGCGGTTTCGCCGTCTCGAACTACGTGGAGCCGCTGCTCTCGATGGCCGCGATCGGCACCGTGATGGCGCTCGTCTACTTCGCGGTCCTCTGGTTCCTCCGGGTGCCGGAGCTGCGCGCCGTCCTCGCTCCGGTGCTCCGCCGACTGGGCCGCTGATGCTGCTCCGGTAAAAGCCTGGACAGAGGCTTTTTCTGGTTCTGCTGAGTCGACCGGACCGTAGCGCTGCCCACGCTCCCGGGCCCGCGGAATAGTGCCCGCCTAGGATGTGTTGTAGCCCACGGAGCCGCGGAACGATTCGAGCGACCGGCTCCGGGTGCTCGGCTCCCGCCCCACCCGTCACCGCTCGTACAGACCCCGAGGAGTTGCCGTGCGCGACATCGTCATCATCGGATCCGGCCCCGCCGGCTGGACCGCCGCCATCTACGCGGCGCGCGCCGAGCTGCACCCGGTGGTCGTGGCCTCGTCGGTCGAGATCGGCGGCGACCTGATGAACACGACGGACGTCGAGAACTTCCCCGGCTTCCCCGACGGCGTCCTCGGCCCCGAGCTGATGACCTCGATGCAGGCGCAGGCCGAGAAGTTCGGCGCCGAGACCTTCTACGACGACGTCACCTCCCTCGATCTCGAGGGCGAGGTCAAGACCGTCCACCTCGGCTCCGGCGAGAGCATCGAGGCGAAGACCGTCGTCGTCGCGACCGGATCCGCGTACCGCAAGCTGGGCCTCCACGACGAGGACCGCCTATCGGGACACGGTGTCTCGTGGTGCGCCACCTGCGACGGCTTCTTCTTCAAGGGCAAGACAATCGCCGTCGTCGGCGGAGGCGACTCCGCCATGGAGGAGGCGACCTTCCTCACCAAGCACGCCGCGAAGGTCTACGTGATCCACCGCAAGGACTCGCTCCGCGCCTCGAAGGTCATGCAGAAGCGCGCCTTCGACAACGACAGGATCGAGTTCATCTGGAACGCCGAGGTCACCGGCATCACCGGCGAGAACCACGTGGACGGCGTGAAGCTGCGCGACACGGTCGACGGCACCGAGTCCCACCTCGACCTCGACGGCCTGTTCATCGCGATCGGCAACGACCCGCGCACGCACGTCGTGCACGGCAAGCTCGACCTCACCACCGAGGGCACCATCTCGGTGGTCGGCCGCTCCTCCCAGACCTCCGTTCCCGGCGTCTTCGCCGCGGGCGACGTGATCGACCCGACCTACCGTCAGGCCGTCACCGCCGCGGCATCCGGAACGGTCGCCGCCCTCGACGCGGAGCACTACCTCGCTTCGCTCGCCGATGGCACCGCCCACACCGAAGGCTCACCCCGGGCCGAGCTCATCACCCGCTGACCGTCCGGTCATCGCACATCGGAGCCGGCAGCCCGCCGACTCGTGAAGGAGAGAACACCATGTCCACCGCGAAGAGCGTCACCGACGCATCGTTCCAGTCCGACGTCCTCGACTCCGAGAAGACCGTCCTGGTCGACTTCTGGGCCGAGTGGTGCGGCCCCTGCCGCATGGTCGCACCGATCCTCGACCAGATCTCGGCCGAGCACGGCGACAAGATCGAGATCGTCAAGCTGAACGTCGACGAGAACCCGCAGACCGCTGCGAAGTACCAGATCACGTCGATCCCGGCGATGAAGGTCTACCAGAAGGGCGAGGTCGTGAAGACCGTCATCGGCGCCAAGCCGAAGCCGGCCCTCGAGGCCGACCTGGCCGCGTTCCTCTGAGTTCACACCCCTGACCGCCCTCTGCGGTCTCCGAGAGCCCCTGTCTCGTCGTGACGGGGGCTCTCCTCGTTCCCGGGGCTGTTTCACGTGAAACAGCCCCGCTGGGACGCAGGCCACGCTCCCTGCGGTGGCGCCCGACCGCCCCGCCGCAGCACAGGACCGGCCGGTATTGTGGATCCACCCGGCTCTGGCCGGAGAGACCCTGTCCACCGAGCGAAGCGGAACCATCGTGACCAACCGCGGCACCAACCTCGACCCCTGGTACAACTCCTATGCGGAGCGCACGGCCGGTCTGGCCGCCAGCGAGGTTCGAGCCCTGTTCGCCGTCGCGTCACGCCCCGAAGTGGTCTCGCTCGCCGGCGGCATGCCGTTCGTGTCCGCGCTCCCCCAGGACCTGGTGACCGGCGCCATCGACACCGTGATGCGGGAGCAGGGGCCCGTCGCGCTGCAGTACGGGTCGGGCCAGGGCGTCCCCGTCCTGCGCGAGCAGATCCTCGACGTCATGGCCCTCGAGGGCATCTCCGCCAGCGCGGACGACATCGTGGTCACCACGGGCTCTCAGCACGCCCTGGAGCTCGTTTCGAAGCTGTTCCTGGACCCGGGGGACGTCGTCCTCTCCGAGGGCCCCAGCTACGTCACGGCGATGGTCATCTTCCGGTCGTACCAGGCCGAGGTCGAGCACGTCCCGATGGACGAGCACGGGCTCATCCCCGCCGCGCTCCGCGAGCACATCGCCCGCGTGCGCGCCGCCGGCAAGACGATCAAGTTCCTGTACACGATCCCCACCTTCCACAATCCCGCGGGCGTGACCCTCAGCTGGGAGCGCCGCGTCGAGATCCTCGAGATCTGCAAGTCCGAGGGAATCCTCGTGCTCGAGGACAACCCGTACGGCCTCCTCTACTTCGAGGACGTCCCGCCGAAGGCGATGCGCTCGCTGGAGGAGGACGGAGTGATCTACCTCGGCACGTTCTCGAAGACGCTCGCTCCCGGCTTCCGGGTGGGCTGGGCTCTCGCTCCGCACGCGATCCGCGAGCGGCTGATCCTCGCCAACGAGGCGGCCGTCCTCAGTCCGTCGTCCTTCAGCCAGCTGGTCATCTCGAAGTACCTCGAGACAGCCGACTGGCGCGGACAGATCGACACCTTCCGGGGCGTCTACCGCGAGCGGAAAGAGGCGATGCTGAAGGGCCTGCAGACCCATCTGCCCGGCCTCAGCTGGACGAACCCGAACGGCGGCTTCTACGTCTGGGTCACGCTGCCCGAGGAGCTCGACTCCAAGGCGATGCTGCCGCGCGCAGTGAAGGAGCTCGTCGCGTACACGCCGGGTACCGCGTTCTACGGCAACGGAGACGGACGTCAGAACATCCGCCTCTCGTTCTGCTACCCGACGCCGGAGCGCATCGGTGACGGCATCCGCCGCCTCGCCACGGTCATCAACGGAGAGCTCGATCTGCTGTCGACCTTCGCGGGCACGGGCCGGCTGAGCAACGCCGACGCGAGCAAGCGTGACGCCGTCCTGCCGCCGAACGTCTCCTGACACCGCTCCTTCGATAAGAAAGCCCTGGTCATGACCGATTTCTCTGTGCTCGACCGTACACTCGACATCGTCGTCATCAGCGGTGGCATCAGCCACGAGCGCGACGTCTCCTTGCGGTCGGGCCGTCGCGTGGCGGATCGTCTCTCCGCGATGGGCCACCGCGTCTCCCTGCACGAACCGGACGCCGGCCTCCTCTCGACGCTCCTGCAGAAGCGTCCCGACGTCGTCTGGCCCGCGGTGCACGGGGCGAGCGGTGAGGACGGTGCGCTCCTCGGGCTCCTCGAGGCGGCGGGCTTCGCCTACGTCGGCTCGCAGACGGACGCGGCGCGCCTGGCCTGGTTCAAGCCGACCGCGAAGACGCTCGTCGCTCGCGCCGGCTTCTCGACCCCGCGCTCCGTCACCCTCCCCCGCGAGACCTTCCGCGAGCTCGGAGCCGCCGGGATCCTGGAGCAGGTCGAGGCGCACCTGCCGGGCTCCCTCGTGGTGAAGCCCGCTCAGGGCGGTTCAGCCCAGGGCGTCAGCATCGTGACGGAGTCGTCGCAGCTCCCGCGAGCGATGGTCGAGGCGTACACCTACGGCGACGTCGTGCTCATCGAACAGCAGATCCAGGGAACCGAGGTCTCCGTCGGTGTTCTCGACCTCGGTGACGGACCTTTCGCACTGCCGCCCGTAGAGATCGCACCCGTCGCGGGCCAGTACACATTCGAGGCGCGCTACAACGCGGGGGAGACGCACTTCTACACGCCGGCCCGGATCTCGCCGGAGACCACGGAGGAAGTGTCCCGCGTGGCCGTTGCGATCCACGAACTGCTGGGACTCCGCCACCTGTCGCGGCTCGACTTCATCATCGACGACGCCGGACTCCCCTGGTTCTTCGACGCGAACGTCCTTCCCGGAATGACCGAGACCTCACTCGTTCCCCAGGCCATCGAGGCATCCGGCCGCTACCTCGGCGACGTCTACTCCACCCTCGCGAAGCTCGCCGCCTCCTGACTCCATACCGTTTCACGTGAAACGGTCCGCTGCGCGTACGCTCCTGGTCGCGAGGCTGCGGCGTTATGAACAAGTGCGCGAAACCATGCCAGACGAGTAGCCGGATCGCGGCATATCGAGACCCGCGATCGGCCTCTTCTCCTATGACATGGGTCGAGCAGCCGCCCAACAACGTGTCTTGGTCTTCATCAGCAGACCAGGAGTGCCGACTCGGGGGAAGAACCCGAGGCCGCGTCTCGACCCCCACAACGTCGGACACCCACCGCCGCGCCGGTCGAGTATCCGTAGATCGGCGTGGTGAGGCCCCTTCGTCGCGCTAAACCCACCAGGAGTCACCCGGCCCAAGGGCTTCGATCGGCACCTGGTCCTCGTCGTCATGCTGGTCGGGAACCGCATTGCTGCGTATCGAGACCCGGAGCCCCTCGGTGGGTACCAGGTGAGGCATTGCCTGGAGCAAGATGTCCACCCCAATCGTTTCGCTATATCCGCAGACATACCGACGAAGAGCAGTAGTGCGTCGAATCGAGGCTCACCACAATCGCCACCCGCGCCATCTCTGGGGAGACACAACATGGTCGATCGACGCTGATCGACACCAGGCACCCGTCGCCATGCTGGTCGAGTAGCCACTACGCGACGTACCGAGACCCACGGCCGGAAGGGATCCCTCTCGCTTGGTTCTCCGACCTCAACTCCGCCTCGGGGGGTGGTGCCTGAATCTCGTTGGTCAGGCGAGCGATCTCTTTCGAACACTGCGGTCGAAGTCTGTCCCACGATGATCTGCACGTGCGTCCAAGGTTCTCGGCAGGGGCGTTTCACGTGAAACGCTTCCGCGGCCGTTGAGCAACTTCAATCGGAAAAGTTGCGCCCTGTGGAGGGAGTCCAGCCGACGAGGGCCTCCTGATTGACCCGACGAGTTCGTAGCTCTTCAATGGCGAGGCCGCCCCAGAGCGCACCGTTTCACGTGAAACGGCCCTTCCATTGAGTCTTTCAGTGCTCTCTGGGGGCGACCACCGACTGGGTCCTCCGTAAGACATCGGCGAACCCACTCATCACATCGGCGTCGATCCGCGAAAATGGAGGGTACTGCATTTCGTCTTACTTGCCCGCCCGCCAGCCAATGCCTGGAGGCCCAGGAGGCGCTCCTCCCGAGGGACATGGGATGCACGGTCGGCCAAGGGAGTCCTCATCTCAGCGGCGGATGGACGGCTGTTTCACGTGAAACATTGCTCCCGCCAACTATCGGCGATGAGGGCGTCGCCCCTGGCAGAGGAGAGCCGCACCGAGTGCGACCAGTCCAAGTGCCAGTCCAGCGCCGCCAGCGAGCCACTGAACGCGACAAGAACTACGGAGACCGACGATGTCTGAACTCAGCCAACCCTAGATCCGGCGCTCTACGCCTACTCAACCGCCATGTAGGCGCATCGTGCGCTGCTCTATCCAGAGATCAATGCCCCAGATACCCGGCGATCGTCACCGTTCGGCAATACCAGCCGTATTCTCGACCAGGACCGGAGTAAGCAGGGCCCCGCAGAACCTGGAACCACTTCATCGGACTGTACCGGTCAGAAGGGCCTATCAATCAGAGAGAGGACGACAACCGAGAATCCTCAGCTCATAAAGCATCTCGAAGATCGCCCCAAGCGTGCTGATCTGCGATCGCGGTGCCGACGAGGGGAGCGGATACCGCCACATCGGCGATTGCGGCCAAGAACACAGCGCGAGCACGCGCACGCCAGCCGCACGGCGAATCAGTGGCCGCCGCTAGGCCGGCCCTCTACGGAGCGAGCGACACCTCGGTCGGCTCCCCGATCTCGGCGAGGATGCGGTTCAAGTCCTGGATGGTGGCGAAGTCGATGACCATCTGGCCCTTACGTGCGCCCAGGGTGACCTTGACGCGCGTATTCAACCGGTCGCCGAGGTGATCCGCGATCGACGAGAGGTGTCCGGAGTGCCCGCCCTGCTCCTCCACCACGGGACGCGTGGTCGTCCGCGGCGCCTTCATCTGCGCCGCGGCGGCCTCGGCGGCGCGGACGGACAGGTCCTCGTTGACGATCTTGTCGGCCAGGCGGCGCATCATCTCGACGTCGTCGAGGGACAGAACCGCACGCGCGTGTCCTGCGGTCAGGACGCCGGCAGCGACGCGGGCCTGCACATCGGCCGGGAGCCGCAGGAGACGGAGCGTGTTCGAGATCTGCGGCCGCGAACGTCCGAGCCGCGTCGCCAGGGCCTCCTGGGTGATCCCGAAGTCGCTGAGGAGCTGCTGGTAGGCGGACGCCTCCTCGAGCGGGTTGAGGTCGGCGCGGTGCAGGTTCTCCAGCAGCGCGTCGCGGAGCATGTTCTCGTCGGCCGTGTCCTTGACGACCGCGGGGATGGTGGTCAGTCCCGCGGCCTTCGAGGCGCGGAACCGGCGCTCACCCATGACGAGCTCGTACTTCGCTCCGCCGCGAGCCGTCACGGGCCGGACGACGATCGGCTGCAGCACTCCGAACTCGCGGATGCTGTGGACGAGTTCCGCGAGGTCGTCCTCGTCGAACACCGACCGCGGCTGCGCCGTGTTGGGGGTGATGTCGGCGAGGGGGAGTCGCGCCAAGCGCGCTCCGGGGACCTCGAGGAGCTCCTCGGCACGGGCCGAATCGCCGACCTGATCAGGGAAGAAGACGTCGACGGGCCGGGAGCGCGACTCGTCGCTGGTCGGGATGAGCGAGCCGATCCCCCGGCCGAGTCCCGTGCGCTTGGTCGCCATCAGCGTGCCTCTCCTTCGTGTGCCGTCTCGGGTGTCTTCCGAGCTCCGCGTCGTGCGATCTCCGCGGCCGCCTCCAGATACGCCAGCGAACCGGACGACTGCGGGTCGTAGCTGATCACGCTCTGTCCGTAGCTCGGCGCCTCCGAGATCCTCACGTTGCGCGGGATCACCGCACGCAGCACCTCCTTCGGGAAGTGCTCTCGGACATCCGCTGCCACCTGCTGGGAGAGGTTGGTGCGGCCGTCGTACATGGTCAGGAGGATCGTCGAGACACCGAGGTTCGGGTTGAGGTGCCGCTCGATCAGGTCGATGTTCTTGAGCAGCTGGCTGAGCCCCTCGAGCGCGTAGTACTCGCACTGGATCGGGATGAGCACCTCGCGAGCGGCGACGAACGCGTTGATGGTCAGCAGACCGAGCGACGGCGGGCAGTCGATGAAGACGTAGTCGAACGGCTCGTCCATGGTGTCGAGCATGCGGTCGAGCGCACGGCGGAGACGCTGCTCGCGTGCGACGAGCGAGACCAGCTCGATCTCGGCGCCGGCCAGGTGGATGGTCGCCGGCACACCGTAGAGCGAGGCGAACTCCGGGCTCTTCTGCACGACGTCCGCGAGGGGAGTGTCGTTGACGATCACGTCGTACACGCTGGCCGTCTCGGCGCGGTGCTCGATGCCCAGGGCCGTCGACGCGTTGCCCTGCGGATCGAGGTCGATGACGAGCACCTTCGCCTCACCGCGGGCGAGCCCGGCGGCGAGGTTGACGGTCGTCGTCGTCTTGCCGACGCCGCCCTTCTGGTTCGAGATCGTGATGACGCGCGTCGACTCGGGCTTGGGCAGCGGCTGGGCGTTCAGCAGTGCGCGCCGGCGGGTCATGTCCGCGATCTCCCGGGCCAGGGGAGTCGAGGAATCGAAGCCTCCGGTCAGACCGGCGGAATCGGTTTGTTTCACGTGAAACCTTCGCTCAGCGAGTGGGACGGACAGCAGCACCGAGGAGTCGACGGACGAGGAGTCGGGGGCTCACTGCGGCGTCGTGGCGATCAACCCACTGTAGCCCGGACGACCCTCGTCACCTCGGAGAGCACGCCGTCGCCGAGCACGACGACCTCGGGAGGGGAGAGCCGGAAACGACGGATCTGCTTGGCCGCCGCCTCGATCTCCTTCTCGGCGTTGATGCCCTTCAGCAGGACCAGCTCGCCTCCAGGCCGCAGCAGCGGCGCGGTCAGCGGGATCAGCTTCGAGAGAGCGCTGACCGCCCGAGCGGTCACCTGGTCGAGAGGCTCCGCGAGCTCCGCCTCTTCAGCACGGGCTCGAAGAACTGAGACATTCTCGAGTCCGAGTCCGTCCACCTGCTCCTGAAGCCAGACGACGCGACGCTCCATCGGCTCGATGAGCACGAAGCGGACGTCGGGCCGCACGATGGCGAGGACGAGCCCGGGAAGGCCCGCGCCACTGCCGACATCACCCACCAGTCCCGGACGCAGGAGAGGGGCTACCAGGGCGCTGTTGAGCACGTGCCGCGTCCAGAGACGGGGGAGCTCCAAGGGCCCGATCAGGCCGCGCTCCTCACCCTGGTCAGCGAGAGCTTCCGTGAACCGCCGCAGGAGGGGCAGGCGGTCGCCGGCGATCGCCGCAGCGGCTGCGGGCTCGGCCTCGAGGGTCGACTCCACGCCGTTCAGCCGCGGGTGATGACGGTGTGGCGCTCGCGCGCCTCGCCGCGCGACTCCGACACGAAGCCGCGCTCGCCCACCATGTCGTGGACCAGCTTGCGCTCGTACGACGACATGGGCGGGAGCGAGGCCGACGTGGCGCCGTCCTCGATCCGCTCGATCGCGCGGTCGACCAGCTGGGCGAGCTCCGCCTCGCGGGCGTCGCGGGAGCCGCCGATGTCGAGGATGAGGCGGGAGAACGCGCCGGTCTTCGTCTGGACCGCCAGGCGCGTCAGCTCCTGCAGTGCCTGGACGGCGTCGGGGCGGGAGAGCACCCGGAGGTTCGTGTCTCCGGAGGCGGTGACCGAGAGGTAGGCGCGGCCGTTGCGGACCTCGATGTCGATGTCGCCGTCGAGGTCGCAGATGTCGAGGAACTCCTCGATGTAGTCGGCGGCGACGTCGCCCTCGTCCTCGAGCTGCGAGAGCGTGGACTCGGGCGCCTCGTCGACGGCGGACGCGTCCACGTCCGCGGGTGCTGACGCGTCGTCGGTGATGGTCTGCATCGGATCGGTCATGGCGGCTCTACTTCTTTCCGGCTTGCTTCTTGGAGCGGTTCTTGCTCACGGGCTGCGTGCGCTGCACGGCCTTCTTCTCGACGAGGGTGACGTCGCCGGCGGCCGTGGTCTCCTCGACCAGCTTGCCCTTGCGGCGCAGGCGCTCCTCGCGGGCCTTGGCGGCCTCGCTGCCCGGGGTCGGCATGTTCCGGATGACGATGAACTGCTGGATCATCGTCCAGATGTTCGAGGTCAGCCAGTAGAACATCACGCCGAGGGGGAAGGCGAAGCCCGAGAAGGCGAAGACGAGGGGGAGGATGTAGAGCAGGATCCGCTGCTGCTTGAACGTCGGCGAGGCCTTCGCCTCGGGCGACATGTTCTTCGAGACGATCTGCAGCTGCGTGATGAACTGCGACGCGGTCATCAGGACGACCATGATCACCGCGATGATGATGACCGGCTCCTGGCCGCCCTCGGCGAGTGCGCCCTGGATCGACTGGTGCAGCGGTGCGACGCCGAAGAGGTTCGCCTCGCCGAACTGGCGGGCGAGCGTCTCGTCGAGCGGGCCCACGCCCTTCTGGCTGTGCTGCGCCGCGTTCAGCACCGAGAACAGGCTGAAGAAGATCGGCATCTGGATCAGCAGGGGCAGGCAGGAGGCGAGCGGGTTGGTGCCCGTCTTCTTGTAGAGCTCCATGGTCTCGCGGGACATCGCCTCGCGGGACAGCTGGTCGCGCTTGCCCTTGTACTTGTCCTGGATCTTCTTGAGCTGGGGCGCGACCTCGAGCATCCGGCGCTGGCTCTTGATCTGCTTGACGAAGATCGGGATGAGCGCGGCGCGGATGACGATGACCAGGCCGACGATCGAGAGGACCCAGGTGATTCCCGCGGCCGCCTCCATGCCGGTGAAGGTCAGCAGCTGGTGGAAGGCGACGAGGAGCAGCTCGACCACCCACTTGAGGGGCCAGAGGATCGTGCCGAGGAGGTCCATGGAGTGGGGTCAGTCCTTTCGAGGGCCCACGACGAACCCGGCTCGCGTCACGGCGAAGCGGGTCCGGCCGGAAGCCGGTCGGTGCAGGGGGATCGAGGTCGGGACGTCGTCGATGCCGCCGGCCGCCCACGGGTGGCAGCGGAGCAGACGGCGGGCCGCGAGGACGGAGCCGAGGACGAGCCCGTGGAGCTGGACCGCCTGGAGCGCGTACGCGGAGCACGAGGGGTAGTAACGGCAGACGTCCCCGTAGAGAGGGGACACGACCGCCCGGTAGACGATCAGGAGCAGGACGCCGATGTTCCGCGGCAGCAGGAGGATCGCCCACCCGAGCCGGGCGAACGGCGCCTCGCGGCGGGGGAGCACGGCGGTCACGAGGACGCCCCGCTCTTCCGCGCGGCTCGCGCCATCGCGGACCACACCTCGGAGCGCAGCTCCGACCAGGGGGCGTCGGCGCTGCCGGGCAGCGCGCGGACGACGACCTGGGTGCCGGGGTCGATCTCGGGGACGAGCTCGAACGCCACGGCCTTGAGCCGGCGGCGGACGGTGTTGCGCGTCACCGCGGTGCCGACCGTCTTGGCGACGATGAACCCGAACCGCGCCGGATCGCCCGCGGAGGACCGGCGGACATACGTGACGGTGTGCGGTCCTGTGGACCGCACACCGCGACGGACGACTGTCCGGTACTCGCCTCCGTGGACGATGCGATTGGCTCTGGCCAGCACCGCTGGTCGGTACCGCTCGCTGCTAGGCGGAGAGCTCGGTGCGCCCCTTGGCGCGGCGCGCGCTGAGGATGCCGCGGCCGGCACGGGTGCGCATGCGCAGACGGAAGCCGTGCACCTTGGCGCGACGACGGTTGTTCGGCTGGAAGGTTCGCTTGCTCATAATCAGATCTCCACGTACGTGTTCCGCGGCGCGAACCGGCACCACCCGCTCGGGCGGAGACTCGGATCCTCCGGGAAGAAGGGGTGCCCGGCTGCGGAATCCGCTCGGCCTGCGAGGGCCGCACGGACGACACCGGGCAGGCGTCAACTGATTTAAACTACGGCCTGTTCCGTCACCGGTCAAATGTGGACGGCGCGAAACCTCGATCATGCACACGGGACACGGGGTTCCGCGCATTGACACGCGGGTGTCGCTGTGGTGGATTTGTCTCCCGTCGGCTCCGTTCGTTACGGTGTTGAGCCGCAGTTATCCACAGGTGGGATCCGCGTCCTCCCGCGCCCGCACAGGCATCGCTCGAGGCCGGTGGACAACCCTGTGGAGAGAGCGGCACTCGAGACCCGGCTCCGCGCCCGGTCCGCGACGCCCCTGCAGCGGGCGGCGACGGGTCCGGCGGAGACGGCGATCCCGCAGCGACTTCACAGCGACAGCACCCAGGACCGGAGACAGATGGCAGACGACACGTCGATGGTCGACGCGTGGAACGTGATCCTCGGCGCACTGTCCCGGGACGAGCGGATCACCGCTCCCCTCTACGGGTTCGTCTCGCTCGTGGAGCCCAAGGGCATCATGGCGGGCACCTTCTACCTGGAGGTCCCGAACGAGTTCACCCGCGGGATGCTCGAGCAGCGCGTGCGCGTGCCCCTGCTCAGCGCGATCGGGACGCTCGACGACTCCTTCGGCGTCACGACGTTCGCCTTCGTGGTGAACCCCGACATCGAGCACGAGCCCCTCAGCTCCCCGTCGTCGCAGGAGTCGATGAACCCGTTCGAGCCGATCACCGCCTCCTCGGCGACGGTCGCGCCGACCCGCGGGGTCGAGGAGCTGCGGACCGTGCCGGCGACCGACACCCGGCTGAACCCGAAGTACAGCTTCGACAACTTCGTCATCGGAGGCTCCAACCGGTTCGCGCACGCCGCGGCCGTCGCGGTCGCCGAGGCTCCCGCCAAGGCCTACAACCCGCTCTTCGTCTACGGCGACTCCGGGCTCGGCAAGACGCACCTCCTCCACGCCATCGGCCACTACGCGATGAGCCTCTACCCGGGGATCCGCGTGCGGTACGTCTCGAGCGAGGAGTTCACGAACGACTTCATCAACTCGATCGCGAACAACCGGGGCAACGCCTTCCACGGCCGCTACCGCAACGTCGACATCCTCCTGATCGACGACATCCAGTTCCTGCAGGGGAAGGCGGAGACGCAGGAGGCGTTCTTCCACACCTTCAACCAGCTGCACGACCACAACAAGCAGGTCGTGATCACGTCCGATCTGCCGCCGAAGGCCCTGACGGGCTTCGAGGACCGGATGCGCTCGCGCTTCGAGTGGGGCCTCATCACCGATGTGCAGGCTCCCGACCTCGAGACCCGCATCGCGATCCTCCGCAAGAAGGCGGTCAGCGAGAAGCTGCTCGTGCCCGACGACATCCTCGAGTTCATGGCGTCGAAGGTGTCGAGCAACATCCGCGAGCTCGAGGGGACGCTCATCCGCGTCACCGCGTTCGCGAGCCTGAACCGCACGCCGGTCGACATGTCGCTCGTGCAGACCGTGCTGAAGGACCTGATCACGCTCGACGAGGACAACGTCATCTCGCCGGTCGACATCATCAACCACACCGCGGACTACTTCAAGCTCACGGTCGACGACCTCTACGGCTCGTCGCGCTCGCAGGCCGTCGCCACCGCGCGCCAGATCGCCATGTACCTGTGCCGCGAGCTGACGAACCTCTCGCTGCCCAAGATCGGCCAGCTGTTCGGCAACCGCGACCACACCACGGTCATGTACGCGAACAAGAAGATCTCGGAGCTCATGAAGGAGCGCCGCAGCATCTACAACCAGGTCACCGAGCTGACCACCCGCATCAAGACGAACCGCTAGTCGGTAGTCGTACGGTCCCCGGGACCACCTGTCCCGGGTGACGTGTCCGGGGGTCCATCGGCGTCCGTGCGCGGTGGTCGGGTAGTCGCTCCCCTCTCTTCGTGTGAGGGGAGGCGACGGGGATCGCGGCGCGAGCAGCAGGGCGTCGGTGTCGGCGCGCGTCGAGATCGGGCGAAGGCGCTGGCGGGGGTCTCGATACGGCTCGCTGGGGCTACTCGACCAGCATGAACCGCACGTGCTCAAGGGGTCCGGGTGAGCGGCTGAGCGGCCGGCGTGCGATCGGACGGTGTCGATCCGCCGAGCGACGGCCAGGAGAGCAGCGCAGGGGAGAGGGAGCGCGCATCGTCTTCCGCGCCGCTCGGACGGCGCGAGCCGCGTTCGACGGTCTCCGTCGTGACCCGGAGACGTCGTCGACGGACTCCTCGACCCACTGCGCGGGCCTCGGACACGCCGCCTCGCGCGCCTCGGAGGGCCGATTTCCACAGTGTGAGGAACCTGTGGATAACTGTGGACAACCGCCTCGGGACTGTGCGCCGGGAGAGCCCGCCTGTGGAGGGCGACCGGTCGGCTCGGATCGCTCCACAGGGCGTCCACGGGCCCGCTCACACTCCCTCCACAGGGGCGGGTCCCTCCGATCCCACCCAGGAGTAGGGGTCCGAAGCGTTTTCCACAGTTTCCACACGTGTTAACACTGTTAACGCAGTTCTCTCTTTAATGAAGCCTCGACCGGCAACCTCTCCACAGCGGCTCGGGAGTGCTCGGCGGTCCACCCCCTTCCGAGCTCGTCGAGCCCGGCGGGTACGATGGGCGACGGTCTTCGTCCGCGACTCGTCAGGGGTGTACTCGTGAGGTTCCAAGCCAACCGCGATGTCTTCAGCGAGGCGGTGTCCTTCGCGGTCAAGCTGCTTCCGCAGCGCACGACCCTGCCGATCCTCTCCGGAGTCCTCATCGAGGCGACCTCCGAGGGTCTGACGCTGTCCTCCTTCGACTACGAGGTGTCCGCGCAGACGCAGATCGCGGCCGACGTGGAGGAGACGGGGACCGTGCTCGTCTCGGGCCGTCTGCTCGCCGACATCGCGAACCGCCTCCCCAACGCTCCCGTGCGCATCGCCACGGAGGAGTCGCGCGTCTCGGTCTCGGCCGGCTCGGCGCACTTCACGCTCCTGCAGATGCCCGTGGAGGAGTACCCGAGCATCCCCGAGATCGATGCCTCCACCGGCCTCGTCCCGGCCGACGCCTTCGCGGCCGCCGTCTCGCAGGTGGCGGTCGCCGCCTCCCGCGACGACGTGACCCCCGTCATCACCGGCGTGCAGCTCGAGATCACCGAGAACACGATCGGCCTCGTCGCGACGGACCGCTACCGCGTCGCCGTCCGCGAGATCGACTGGGACAACGGGGACAACCCCGCGCCCACCCAGCCGCTCACCGCCCTCGTGCCCGCGCGCACGCTGCAGGAGGTCGGCAAGACCTTCGGCCACTCCGGCACCGTCTCCGTCGCGATCACCAACCGCGACGAGCGCGAGCTGATCGCCTTCACCGCGGACCGCAAGACCGTCACGTCGCTGCTGATCAAGGGCAACTTCCCGCCCGTGAAGCGCCTCTTCCCCGCCTCCGTCGAGAACTACGCGGTCATGTCGACCAGCGACCTCATCGAGGCCACCCGCCGCGTCTCGCTCGTGCTCGAGCGAGAGGCGGCCCTCCGCTTCAGCTTCAGCAGCGACGGCCTCACCCTCGAGGCCATCGGCTCCGAGCAGGCGCAGGCGTCCGAGAGCATCGACGCGATCGTGACCGGCGACGACGTGGTCGTCTCGCTCAAGCCGCAGTTCCTGCTCGACGGCCTCGCCGCCGTCCACTCGGAGTTCGTGCGCATCGCGTTCACGAAGACCGAGAACCCCAACAAGCCCGGCCCCGTCCTGATCACTGCGCAGACCTCGCGGGAGCAGCCCGGCAGCGACAGCTACCGCTACCTGCTCCAGCCCAACCTGCTGCTGCGCTGACCACTCGCCGGATCGCAGAGCCGCGACCGCCCCGCTCCCGACGAGCGCCCGCCCGCCGGACAACGAATCCAGGAAGGTTCACCATGCACATCGGACTCGTCGGCCTCGGCAAGATGGGCGACAACATGCGCTCCCGCCTCCGCTCCAAGGGGCTCGAGGTCACCGGCTACGACCGCAATCCCGACGTCTCGGACGTGGCCTCTCTCGACGAGATGATCGCCGCACTCCCCTCGCCCCGCATCGTCTGGGTGATGGTGCCGGCCGGCGAGATCACCGACGCGGTCGTCAAGGACCTGTCGGAGAAGCTCAGCGAGGGCGACCTCGTCATCGACGGCGGCAACTCCCGCTTCACCGAGGACTTCAAGCACGACGCGCTGCTGAAGCCCAAGGGCATCCACTACATCGACGCGGGAGTCTCCGGCGGCGTCTGGGGACTCCAGAACGGCTACGGCCTGATGGTCGGCGGCCCGAAGGAGCTCGTCGAGTACGCCATGCCCGTCTTCGACGCGCTGCGCCCGGAGGGCCCCCGCGAGGAGGGCTTCGTCCACGTCGGCGAGGTCGGCGCCGGCCACTACGCGAAGATGGTCCACAACGGCATCGAGTACGCCCTGATGCAGGCGTTCGCCGAGGGCTACGAGCTGCTCGAGACCCGCAGCGACATCATCAAGGACGTCACCGGCACCTTCAAGGCGTGGCAGCGCGGCACGGTCGTGCGCTCCTGGCTGCTCGAGCTCCTCGTCCGCGCCCTCGAGCAGGACCCGGACTTCAAGAACATCGAGGGCTACGTGCAGGACTCGGGCGAGGGCCGCTGGACCATCGAGGAGGCCATCAACAACGCCGTCCCGGTGCCCACGATCAGCGCCTCGATCTTCGCCCGCTTCGTCTCCCGCCAGGAGGACTCCCCCGCGATGAAGGCCGTCGCAGCGCTCCGCAACCAGTTCGGCGGGCACTCCGTCAAGGCCGTCGACTGAGTCGGCTGGTGAGGACTGCCTCCGGCAGTCCTCACGGCGGTCGGCTTCCGGAGGGGGGCGCGTTCCGCAGGGCCGGTGACGGACGGCGGACTGCGGCCCGCCGCCCCCGTGAGGCAGGGATGCTCTCACGGAGGCGGCGGGCCTCCGGCCGCCTCCACCTTGCTACCGACGTCGGGCGGCGAGCCTTCGGCCGCCTTCACGGGCGGGGTCGGGGCGCCGCCGATCATGGTGAGCGAGTAGTGGCCCCGGAGGGGCGTATCGGGATCCGCGTCCCGGACGGTTCCGCCGCCGTGCCGGTCGAGTAGCCCGCAGGGGTGTGTCGAGACCGGGGGCGCAGGCCTGGCCGGCAGGGGAGAGCGGACCGCAGGCACCGGGGCGGGTGGACCGGCCGAGCGAGACGGGCGAGGAGCCCGCAGAGGTGCAGGGAAGGCCCGCGACGACGGGTGGAGGAGAGGAGCGCGACGTGCAGGTGACGCAGCTGGCGCTCAGCGACTTCCGGAACTACGAGTCGGTCGACGTCGAGCTCGTGCCCGGACCGAACCTCTTCGTCGGCCGCAACGGCCAGGGCAAGACGAACCTCGTCGAATCGCTCGGCTACCTCTCCACCCTGGGCTCGCACCGCGTGTCGAGCGACCAGGCGCTCATCCGCGCCGGCCGGGACAGCGCCGTGGTGCGCGCCCGCCTCCGCAACGGCGAGCGCGACCTGCTGGCCGAGGTGCAGATCAACCGCTCCTCCCCCAACCGCGCGCAGATCAACCGCGGCGGGATCAAGCCGCGCGAGCTCCCCCGCTTCTTCTCCAGTGTCCTGTTCGCGCCGGAGGACCTCCTCCTCATCCGCGGCGACCCGTCGGCCCGCCGCCGCTTCCTCGACCAGCTGGTGATCCTCCGCTCCCCGCGGATGAGCGCCGTCCAGGCCGACTACGAGCGGGTGCTGCGCCAGCGCAACTCGCTGCTCAAGTCCGCACGGGCGAGCGGCGTCCGCGACCCCTCGAAGCTCGGGACCCTCGACATCTGGGACGAGCGCCTGATCGCGCTCGGGACCGAGATCATGCAGTCGCGCCTCACCCTGGTGGAGGAGCTGAGCGGACCGGTGCGCGCCGCGTACGAGGCGGTCGCCGGTGCCGACCAGCGTCCGGTGCTCCGCTCCCGCCTGAGCATCGAGGGCGCGGTCGACGACGACGGCGAGCCCGTGGAGCAGCCGGGCGCCGCGTCACCGGCGGCGGGCGAGGGACTGGCGGAGGCGTTCGCGTCCGCCCTGGCCGGGGTGCGCCGCCGCGAGCTCGACCGGGGCGTCTCCCTCGTCGGCCCGCACCGCGACGACGTGCAGTTCGAGCTGAACGCGCTGCCGGCCAAGGGCTACGCCAGCCACGGCGAGAGCTGGTCGTTCGCGCTGGCGCTGAAGCTGGGCGCCGCGGAGCTGCTCCGGCGCGACTCCCCCATGGGCGATCCGGTGCTGATGCTCGACGACGTCTTCGCCGAGCTGGACGCGCGCCGGCGCGAGCGGCTCGCCTCGGTGGTCGCCGACTACGAGCAGGTCCTGATCACCGCGGCCGTCTTCGACGACGTCCCGGAGGCGCTGGCCGCGCACACCGTGCGGATCGAGGCCGGCCGGATCGTCGGCACGGGCGCCGCCGCCGCGCCGATCGCCGTGCCGGAGCCGACCGCACCCGACTCCGCCTCGTCCGATCCGGTGTCCTCCGACTCCCCTCCTCCCGGTCCCGAGTCCTCCCGCTCCTCTTCTCCCGATCCGGTCTCGTCCGACTCCCCTTCTCCTGGTGTCGTCTCCTCCGCCGCGGCCTCCTCCTCGGAGCCCGCGTCCCCAGCGCCGGCGTCCACAGATCCCGCGTCCCCGGAGC